>NZ_DAMDQC010000025.1:0-40058 GCF_032082325.1 Pantoea sp. CTOTU50773
ATTACGCTGTGAATAGCGCTTTTTTTGAGGGCGTGATGCAGCGCGGCGTCAGTAATAGTTTGACGGTAACCGTCGGTTCACGGCTGGCGGAAGATTACCAGGCGTGGCTTCTGGGAGGTGTCTGGGCAACCGGAATCGGTGCGATGGGTCTGAACACCACATTTTCCCAGGCTAAGGCCGAAAATGACCAGCGCACCTCCGGCTGGCGTGCCGAGTTGAGTTATAGTAAGACCTTTCAGACCGGCACCAACCTGGTCCTGGCCGCTTATCGATATTCGACTCGTGGATTTCGCGACCTTCAGGATGTTTTAGGGGTTCGACGCCAGCATCAAGCGGACATCAACTACTACTCAGACTCGCTCAATCAGCGTAATCGCTTATCGGCGACACTCAGCCAGTCAATGGATGCGTATGGCCTGGTCAGTTTAAGCGCCAGCACCGCCGATTATTACAACAACCAGTCACGCATCACCCAGTTGCAGTTCGGCTATAGCAACAGCTGGCGCAATATCAGTTACGGTATCAATGTGGCGCGTCAACGCACCTGGTGGAATACCCAGCAATTTAATCTGAGCGTCAACGATAACCTCGACAGCAGCCGCCAGCAGCGATACAGCGAAAATACCCTTTCAGTGAATATTTCAGTACCGCTTAACTGGGGTGCGGGTCTTTCATCTGTGGCCTACAACTACAACCAGTCAAAACAGAGCCAGTCTTCGATGGCGACACTAACAGGTTCGGCAGGCGAACAGCGCGATTTCTCCTATTCGCTCTACGGAGGAACTGAGCATTACCGCAATGGCGTCAACGGAGAAGCGAGCTCCTTTGGGGGCAACCTGCAGCAAAACACCCGTTTTGGCGCAGTCCGCGCCAACTACGGCCAGGGAGATCACTATCGCCAGGTCGGTTTAGGCTCGTCTGGCACTTTACTGCTGCATCGTGGCGGTCTCACTGCGGGGCCTTACACCAGCGATACGTTCGCGTTGATCCATGCCGAGGGCGCCCAAGGTGCGACGGTGCAAAACGGACAAGGAGCCGTCATTGACTACAACGGATATGCGCTGCTGCCCTCGCTCACCCCTTATCGTGAAAACACGGTCAGCCTCGATACGTTGCACATGCGCGCCGATGCTGAGTTAAACGGCGGAAGCCAGCGTGTGGTTCCTTATGCCGGTGCCGTGAGTCAGGTGAGTTTTGCCACCTTACGCGGCACCGCGGTATTGATTTCACTGAATACCACCGAGGGGATGGCACCGCCGATGGGCGCCGAAGTGCGTGATGCCTCCAACACCGTGATTGGCGTTGTCGGTCAGGGAAGCCAGCTTTACGCACGCGTTCCGCATGACTCCGGCAGTTTGCAAATCAGCTGGGATGGCAAAACCCAACGCTGCGCCGTCAATTATCAAATCACCGGAAAGACGCAACAGGCGCTTATCCTCCTCAATGGTATTTGCAGGACGCTATAACTCGTGAAAATTAAATATCTCCTCGTAGTGCTGCTGATGCTGCCGCTGACGTTATGGGCAAACTGCATCAAAGTCACCAGCACCTCATCGCTATCAGCCGCCGCTCTGGCAGCCGGCTATACCGCATCGTCCTGGACGGGTGCCTGTGATACCTGTTCAGGCAACCTGGGTTTGCCATCGGTGATCAGCATCAACAGCGGTACATCCTTTCAGCCCGCAGGATCGTTGCTGGCCAGTTCAGTCGGTTCGTTTCTCACCTCCGCCAGCAACACCGCTTACAGCCCGAATCAGATTCTCTACCGCTGTGCAGTAGCGGATGCGGGCAGTTTGTATGAGATGTACGCCACCAACGGTGACAGCGCCTATGCTGGCATGTATGCCAGCAGCGAGGTTAGCGGCGCTTATTACGATGTGGCGAAAAACGTGGCAGTGCGCATGACCAATCTGACCACCGGTGAGTATTACAGCCGCTACTGGAAGTCACGCCAGTTTACCGCCGACAGTTGGTACTCTGACGGCACCTACCTTTATATTCCGGCCAGCGCGTTTAGCAACGTGTTGTACGAAATGTTCAAAATCAGTTCAACCAGCTATTACGCCAATGGCGATAACCGCTACAGCGATCTTTGGACGCAGCCGCGCGGCTATATTGCTTTTAAAGGCCCAGGTCTGGACACCAACAGTCTGGCGGTAGGTCAGGACAGCGCCAGCTATTGGTACGGGTTTTACGGCAACTGGCCCGCCGCCTGGAGTACGTATCGCAACGTGACCTATGTGCGGGGCGCGTTGTGTGAAGTCCAGAACTACCCATCTGTGGTGCTGCTGCCAACCATCAGCGTGAACGCGCTCAAAGCAGGCGGTAGCAGTCAGGTACCGTTTTCGATCTCGCTGCAGTGCGAATCGGGCGCGCGGTCCAGCACCAGCACATCCACCAGCACTGCCGCCAATGTCGCGATGGGCTTGCTGGTGAATCAGCCCAATGCAGTGTCACAAGCGACACAGTTAGGTTTGACCACCAGCGGCGGCGGATTGACCTGGCTGCTGGATAATCAATATGGCAGCAGCGGCGTGGCCTCGGGTGTGGGCATCAAAATTTATAACGCCAGTGGTTCTGCCATTAACTTATTGCCTAACCTCGCCAGCACCGGCACCGGGAATACGCGCGGCTGGTATGCCTATACGGATCTCACCTCGCTGGTCTCTTCCGGTAGCAGCAATATTTACAGCGGTGATTTTTTGGCTTCGCTCGAAGCCATAAGTGGACAAACAGTAACAGCAGGGACAGTCAATGCGCAGTTGCAAGTGGTGGTCAGTTTTCAGTAACACATTGGCATTGAGCAGCCTGTTATTCGCTGCTCACGCCATGGCCGTGGTGAATGTGGATAGAACACGCATCATTTTTAATGCCGGTGAGAGCAGCCAGGCGCTAAATATAAAGAACGGTGCGGATACCCCCTCCGTGGTACAGATCTGGAGCGATGACGGTGATTTGATGCAGTCCCCGGAATTGAGCAGTGCACCCATTTTTGCCATGCCGCCGATGATGAAACTCGCACCTGATGAGCAGCGTGCAATTCGTCTGGTGCTCACTTCACGCCAGTCGCTGCCGGAGGATCGTGAGAGCCTTTACTGGCTGAATATTTATCAGATTCCCGCGCTGAGCAGGCAAACAGGCAGCGCCGAACAAAAAATCATGTTGCCGTTGCGATTGCGGCTTAAGGTTTTTATCCGACCGGCGGCGCTGGGCGTGCCTCAGCCTGAAGATGTGCAGAAGCTGCGTTTTATCGTGCACGAACGCCAGCTAACACTAAAGAATCCAACGGCGTGGTATATGAGCTTAAGATTACAGATTGCCAATAAGCTTAAAGTGGATGATGTGCTGGTGGCGCCGTTTGGTTCGTTCACCCTCCCATTAACGCGACCGGTTCAGGTGGGTGAGAGCGTGATTTATGAGGTGTTTGACGACAACGGTAACCCGGTGGGATATCAGAGCCATACCGATACATAAGTTAGATTGCCGCGCCGTGATGGCGCGGTAATCTGGTGTCATTCACGAAGCGTTTTTGTAAGGATCGCGAACCTGAGCCACCGCCAGTGCGCCGAATAGCAATATTACCGATACTGCTAACAGTGCCCACATAAAGCCGCCTGACATCTGTTTAAATCAACCATCTGTTGCGAGACTCACCATGCAAGCGACACATACTCGCCACCTCGCCACCCTCAAAATATCTTACAAACGTGATTTAGCCCTAATGCCTATTAATCGCCGCCAAATAGCAGCCAAATCGCGCACTATGGGCGTGGATATACACAGTTTCAGGGCGCTGTAGCAGATCTAAAACGGTTTGCTCCACTTCATCACCCGTCGCCAGCTCTGCCGCAATAATGCAGTGCTCAAGATTAAAGGCTCGCAGTGAGAGTTGACGCTTAGCGAGGTATTCCGGGATCTCGTTGTAGAAGATGCCGGACTGCATACAACCTTCATGAATGAAAATTGCGTGTTTCCCCTGGTATGGTGATTGCGCGGGTTGATAGGTGTGATTAAGCAAGATTGCATAAGCTCCTGGTGGAACATCCTTCAAGCCAATGCGGTCTGGCAAAGCCGAGGCTTGGCTGGCTAACACTCGGCGTGCGTTGTACTGTGCCAGGTACTCATCATCCTTTCCGTATAAATGTGCAAAATCGCTGCTATTCAATCCGCTAATAATGTAATGCATACTGCCTCCTGCTAATAACATGGGTTCATCAGCAGTAAACGTTATCGAGCCCATCCTTGCTCGCTGGAAACGGACAGAGAATTATTGATCGCAACCGCAATTGCATTCACCTCCTTAGCTCAATCAGCCAGGGTTTGCTAAAGTAGTGGGCATCAAGTATCAAGCGCTGCACTTGCATGTTTACACGGGAATTTGACCATGCCAGATTACATTTTCTATAAAAAAGATCAGGTCATTGCCACTGTTGAAAGAACAGATGTCGAGAGCGCCGTCTTGCTCATTTCAAAAAGCTATAAAAAGTTAGATGAAGAAGTTGAAGCGGCAACTCCGGAAGCGGCGTTAAAACGGTTAGCGGATATACAAAATCAAGACAATGTAACGCATCATGCTTTCGTGACGGGTTCGGTATTTAGCTCTATCGTCAGTGCGCTGTTCAAATGATTCTCCCTCGCCTGCTTTGCGCCGCTAAAACCCTTGTGGCGCACATTCTCCCAGCATAATTAACTCTCTGACAAACTGTCACCGCATAATATGATGTAGAATAAAACCGGTCTCCCTCATCACGACACAATCTATTATTTCACCCCTCAAGCACTTTGACAGAATATACCTTCATCGCTACGCTTTAATGCAAGGATATATGTCACAAACTTGCACATCTTAAAGAGATTACCTAAGGTATCCGCCTTTCAGCCTCTTATAGCTTTCATTTCCATAGGTGAATTTTTTGGCTGCGAAAGCTATAAGATCGCTCTAATTTTACTCATGGAGGTTTATGAGCACCGGAACGATTTCTAAACAATCTGACTTAACCGTTGATGATATTACGGTCATCGATAACAAATTATTAAAACGCGCTGTGAGTGCTGCTGCGTTAGGCAACACCATGGAATGGTTTGATTTTGGCGTATATAGCTATCTCGCCGTGATTATCGGCCAGGTCTTTTTTCCTGGTGCCAGTAACACTGCGCAGTTAATCGCCTCCTTCGGCACCTTTGCCGCTGCGTTTTTAGTTCGCCCAATCGGGGGAATGGTATTTGGGCCGTTAGGTGATCGCTTTGGGCGGCAGAAAGTGCTCGCCTTCACCATGATCATGATGTCGATTGGCACCTTCTGCATCGGCCTGATTCCCAGTTATGCCAGTATTGGCATTGCCGCCCCGATCCTGTTGCTGGTGGCACGTCTGGTGTAGGGTTTCTCCACCGGCGGCGAATACGGTGGCGCAGCGACCTTTATCGCGGAATACTCCACCGATAAGCGCCGTGGCTTTATGGGTAGCTTCCTGGAATTCGGCACACTGGCGGGTTATCTGCTCGGTGCCAGTCTGGTCACCGGCATGATCGCACTATTACCGCATCAAGCCATGATGGATTGGGGCTGGCGTATTCCCTTTTTCCTGGCCGCACCTCTGGGATTATTTGGTCTCTATATTCGCCTGAAACTGGAAGAGACGCCGGCATTTAAAGAGCACATGGACAAGCGCGAAGAGCTTGAGCACAATAAGCCTCAACTGACCTTGCTGCAGATGCTGCGTGTACAGAGTAAACCGCTGTTGAAATGTATTGGCCTGGTGCTGTTATTTAACGTATCCAATTATATGTTGACTGCTTATATGCCCAGCTATTTAACCGGCGTATTGGGCATGAGTGAATTATCCGGGCTCATGTTAGTCATGGTCATTATGTTTATTATGATGCCATTGACGTTGATGTGGGGACATTTAACCGACCGTATGGGCCGTAAGCCGGTCATTGGCTTAGGGGCTCTGGGCTTAATATTGCTGGCTATTCCCAGCTATATGCTGATTGGTTCAGGCAATATGATGTTGGTATTTGCCGGTCTGGCGGTATTAGGTTTATTGCATACCTGCTTTAGCGGCACCATGCCCGCCACATTACCGGCCCTGTTTGTCACCGATATTCGCTACAGCGCATTAGCGATAGGCTTTAACCTCTCCGTGTCACTGTTCGGCGGCACTACGCCGTTAATCACTGCATGGCTGGTGGACACCACGCACAATGCGATGATGCCCGCTTATTACATGATGGGCGCCGGAATTGTCGGTTTGATTACGGTGCTAACGTTGAGTGAAACCGCGCGTAAACCGCTGAAAGGCTCTTCACCTGCAGTCGCCACCAAAGCGGAGGCGCATAAGCTGATTGATAAATTACGTAAGCAACGCGGCCGCAAGGTCCAGCAACACAAACCAGCATAATCTTCGGGGCGACCATCAGGTCGCCTTTCTTCTATTCACCTCCCTGATTAGCGAAGCGTAAGGCGTCGATAATTTCCTACACACATCTGTTCGCGCCAGAAAAGCGCAAAATATCGACTATGATCTGTTCTCAGTCTTTCTTGTCGTCCCACTGTATATCGTACTCAGTCAGCATCTTTAAACGGAACGTGTACCGCTTGATGTCGTCCATTGCCCTTGCGAGGGTTAAACGAGGCAATTGAATGGAATTCAGATCATTTAAGAAATCCTGGGGAGCTGAGATTCAGGCGGATGGCAGCGTGCTATTCCGCTTGTGGGCACCGGGTCAGCAACAGATTACCTTGCGTCTCGCCGATGGCGATCATCTTATGTCAGCCTCGGACGATGGCTGGTATCAACGGCAACTGGGCGGCATACAACCTGGTGCGACTTACAACTTTGTACTGGCGGATGGCACGGTGGTGCCCGATCCCGCCGCTCGCGCGCAACAATCCGGGGTCAATGGCCCTTCCGTGGTCGTCGATCCTCGTCATTATGCATGGCAGCACACGGATTGGCGCGGACACGCCTGGCAAGAAACCGTGGTGTACGAACTGCATATCGGGACTTTCACACCCGAAGGCACTTTCGAGGCCGCCATTACCCGCTTGCCCTATTTGCAGGCACTCGGCATTACCATGATTGAGGTGTTGCCGGTGTCGCAGTTTGGGGGCAATCGCGGTTGGGGCTATGACGGCGTATTGCTGTACGCACCGCACTCCGCTTACGGCTCGCCGGATGATTTCAAAGCCTTCGTGGATGCTGCACATGGACACGGCCTGTCGGTGGTGCTCGATATTGTGCTCAATCACTTTGGTCCGGAAGGTAACTATCTGCCGCTGCTGGCCCCTGATTTCTTCCACAAAGAGCGCATGACACCCTGGGGCGCGGGCATCGCATATGATGTTGATGCCGCACGTCGTTACATCGTGGAAGCGCCACTCTACTGGTTGCAGGAATATCACCTCGATGGCCTGCGCTTTGATGCCATCGATCAAATCGAAGATACCTCCAGCAAACATGCGTTGATTGAGATTGCTGAACGTATTCGTCGTGAGATAACGGACCGCCCTATCCACCTCACCACGGAAGATTCACGCAATGTCACCTTCCTGCACCCGCGTGACAAACAGGGCCATGCGCCGCTGTTTACCGGCGAATGGAATGACGATTTCCACAATGCCATTCATGTGTTTGCCACCGGTGAAACCCATGCCTACTACCAGGATTTCGCTGACATACCTGAAAAGCTGATTGCACGCATTCTGACGGAAGGTTTTGCCTATCAGGGGGAAATCTCGCCGCAGAGCGGTCAACGGCGCGGCGTGCCCAGTGCGGCACAGCCTCCGGTTGCCTTTGTTGATTTCATCCAGAATCACGATCAGGTCGGCAACCGTGCGCAAGGTGACCGCTTGATTACGCTGGCAGGCGCCGATCGCACCAAAGTGCTGCTGGCCACGCTGTTACTGTCACCGCATATCCCGCTGCTGTTTATGGGCGAGGAGTATGGCGAAACCAACCCGTTCCTGTTCTTCACCGATTTTCATGGTGATTTGGCTAAAGCGGTACGTGAAGGACGCGCCCGAGAGTTTACCGGCCATGCGGGGCATGACGACAGCGTGCCCGATCCCAACGCGGCAGAAACTTTCACCCGCTCGAAACTCGACTGGAGCAAGCTGGAAAGTGAGAAAGGCAAAGCCTGGCTGGCGTTCACTCAGCAATTGCTGGCATTGCGTCAGCGCCACATTGTGCCGCTGCTCGCCACGGCGGGCGGTCACAGTGGCAAAGTGCTGAAAACGGCCAAAGGTTTTATCGCGGTGAGCTGGCAGTTCCCGCAGGGTGAACTCTCGCTGGCACTGAATATCAGCAAGCAGGCGCAGCCCTTACCCACTATGGCAGGCAAAACCCTCTTTGCCTGGCCGCAGGAGAATGATGTGTTGCCGCAACATGCCATTGTGGTGCGTCTGGCACAGGGAGAAAAAGCATGACAATTCCTTCAGCAACCTACCGTATTCAGTTCCGCAACGGCATGACTTTTGACCGCGCCATCACCTTGTTACCTTATTTGCAGCGGCTCGGTATCAGCCATCTTTACGCCTCACCTATCTTCACTGCCACCACCGATTCCACGCACGGCTACGATGTCACTGATGCCAATGAAATCGATCCTGCGCTGGGCGGACGTGACGGTTTTAACCGACTGTCGGCGGCATTACAGCAGGCCGGCCTCGGCTTAATTCTGGATATCGTGCCAAACCATATGGCGGCGTCACTGGAAAATGCCTGGTGGCGTGATGTGATCGAACATGGTGAAAGCAGTCAGTATGCACGCTATTTCGATATCGACTGGTCGCGTCCCCTCACATTGCCGTTCCTCGGCGATGATTTTGAACGCGTGCTGCAAAACGACGAATTGAGCATTAAGCCCCATCCGCAAACTGGCCATCCGGCGCTGGCTTACTACGACAGCTTCTATCCGCTGACGCCTGCCAGTTGGCAAGGACGCGCCGATGAGGTGCTGGCCATCAACGATCGCGCAGCGATTGCCGAATTGCATCAGCAGCAGCCCTGGCAGCTGATCAACTGGCGTGACGCACGAAAAGATCTCTCTTACCGACGCTTCTTTGAAATCACTGGGCTAGTCGGCGTGCGGGTCGAGGATGAAGCCGTGTTCAACGCCTCACACGCACTGATTCTGGAACTGGTTCACAGCGGTGCTGTGAGTGGTTTGCGTGTCGATCACGTTGATGGTCTGGCCGATCCGCAGGGTTATCTTCAGCGCTTGCGTCAAGCCGCAGGTGCGGATTGCTACATCACGGTAGAGAAGATTCTGGCAGAAGAAGAGCAGATTCCGGTTGAATGGCCCATTTCCGGCACCACTGGCTATGAGTTTATCGCTGCGCTTTCACATGCGTTGATCGACGATACCCAGATTGATGCGTTGCATCTGGCCTATGAAGCCGTCACCGAAGAGCGGAATGATGTCAGTGCTGGTCTGCGCGCCGCCCGTGAATTGATGGTTGACCGTAACTTCGCCGGTGAATTTTCACGTCTGCTGGCGATAGCGACCGGGGTGGCACATTTAGAACAGCGCAATTTTGGCGAAGCTGAGTTGCATGTCGCCCTGCGCGAGATGCTGATCGCCTTCCCGGTTTACCGCACCTATGGTCGCCCGGCGGGCATGCCTTTGGCGGGTGAAGCGCTGCTGCAACAGGTACTGGAAGCGGTGAAGTTCAGTGCTTTTCCCGCTGCACTCAGCTTCCTGCAGGCCATATTACTCGGTGCGGTCTCGGAACAAAGTGAACCGGATGCCGCTGAATTCCGTACGCGCTTCCAGCAACTCACCGGCCCGTTGATGGCGAAATCGGTGGAAGACACCCTGTTCTTCCGAAATCACGCCATCCTTGCCATCAACGAAGTCGGCGCGGAACCGCTGCCGCACCCCTTCTCTGTGGAACACTTCCACCAGCAGATGCAAACCCGGCTGCACAAACAACCCGACGCCCTCTCAACGACATCAACCCACGATACCAAACGCGGGGAAGATGCCCGTGCCCGGCTATATACGTTGAGTGAAGCGCCCGCACGCTGGGCAGAGAACGTCACGCGCTGGCGGGAGCTGAATCAATCCAAAGTGCTCACCCTGAACGAAGGCCCGGCCCCCGAACCGGCGGTAGAATGGATGCTGTATCAGGCGCTGGCCGGTGCGTGGCCCACGACCTTACGACCAGATGACCACGACGGGTTGCGTACCCTTGAGGCACGTTTTTTACCGTTTGTGGAGAAAGCGCTGCGTGAAGCCAAGCTTCGTACTGACTGGGCGGATGGCGACGAAACCTACGAACAGGCGGTGCTGGAATATGCAAAACATCTGCTATCCGCAGAAAACCCAGCATTCCTGACGGACTTCGTCACAGCCATTCAACCTTTCGTTGATGCCGGCCTGGTTAACAGCCTGTCACAGACCGTGATTAAGCTCACCGCACCAGGCGTCCCGGATATTTATCAGGGCAGCGAAGCGCTGGATTTCAGCCTCGTCGATCCCGATAACCGCCGTGAGCCCGATTACGCCGTGCTGGAGGCGCAACTTGTTGATCGCAGCCGTCCTGATTTCACTCAGCCCTCTGACTGGTGCAGCGGCAAACTCAAACAGCAGGTCATCGCATGCTTATTACACCTGCGCCTGGATAAGCCGCAGCTATTCCGTTTCGGTGATTATCAACCGTTGTACGCCACAGGCGCGCATCCAGAGCACCTGATTGCCTATGCGCGACAGGACAGTGAAAACAGCCTCATCGTTGTGGCGCCTCGTTTAATGCTGGAGGGCACTTCCTGGGCTGAAACGTCCATTCCCTTACCTGAGTCACTGGCCCACCGGCACTATCGCAATCTGTTAAGTGGTGCAACCTTAGCGCTTAACGAACAACTTTCTTTAGATAACTTGCCGCCTTACGCGCCACTGGTGCTGATTGCCAGTTAATAACAAGCCTGTATTTCTGTTCATCGGATGGAGAGGAATGAATGTCTAACGCAAAGCCTTTAGAAATTATCGCGGGTTCGGGTCAAACGCTTGGCGCAAATTATGATGGCGAGGGCGTCAATTTTGCCCTGTTTTCAGCGTTCGCCGAGCGTGTGGAATTGTGTCTGTACGACGAGAGCGGTCAGCACGAAATCGCGCGTTTTGATCTGCCGGAAAATACCCATGAAGTCTGGCATGGCTACATTCCCGGTCTGCAGCCCGGTGCACTTTACGGCTACCGGGTGCATGGCCCGTTTGAACCAGAAAACGGCCATCGATTCAACGCCAACAAACTGCTGCTCGACCCCTATGCTCGTGAGCTGCGCGGCGATATCCAGTGGAACGATGCGCATTTTGCCTACGACCTGCTGCATGAAGATAAAGATCTGACTTTTGATGAACGCGACAGCGCACCGTTTACGCCAAAATGCCGGGTGATCGATCCCAACGAATTTGACTGGCAGGACCGTAATCGTCCCGTTATCCCGTGGTCACAGACCGTTATCTATGAGACACACGTTAAGGGCTTCAGCCAGTTGAACCCGGCAGTGCCCCCTGAAATGCGCGGCACTTACGATGGCATGAGCAACAAAGCCACCGTCGAGTACATTAAAAGCCTCGGTGTCACGTCGGTTGAGTTGCTACCGGTGCACTGGTTCCCGGACGATCAGCATTTGCTTGATAAAGGGCTGAAAAACTTCTGGGGCTATAACTCACTGGCGTTTTTTGCCCCGGCCTCGCGCTACTTTGGCCCGCGTGGCATTCAGGGCTTTCGTGACATGGTCCGCGCCTTCCACGACGCCGGTATCGAAGTGATCCTCGACGTGGTTTACAACCACACGGCGGAAGGTAACGAATTGGGACCGACGCTGTCGTTTAAAGGCATCGATAACTTCTCCTATTACCGCACCTTGCCGGATCAGCATCGCTACTACATCAACGATACCGGTACTGGCAACACCGTGAACACCTCCCATCCACGCGTGTTGCAGATGGTGATGGATTCTCTGCGCTACTGGGCGGAATCGATGCATATCGACGGTTTTCGCTTTGATTTGGGCACCATTCTCGGGCGCGAACCGGAAGGTTTCGATCAGCGTGGCGGCTTTTTTGATGCCATGACGCAGGACCCGGTACTGTCGAAATTGAAACTGATTGGCGAACCCTGGGATATTGGCCCCGGCGGCTATCAGGTTGGGGGATTCCCACCAGGCTGGGCAGAATGGAATGATAAATATCGCGACACGGTGCGTGAATACTGGAAAGGCGACAACGTCTCAACCGACTTTGCCGCGCGCCTGCTCGGTTCAGGCGATCTCTACGATCAACGCGGCCGTCGTCCCTGGGCCAGCATCAACTTCCTTACCGCACACGATGGCTTCACGCTCAACGATTTGGTGTCTTACAACGAGAAACATAACGACGCGAACGGTGAAGATAACAATGACGGTCATAACGATAATCGTTCGTACAATTACGGCGCGGAAGGCCCGACCGATGACGAAGGCATCAACGCGGTGCGTGAGCGGCAAAAGCGTAACTTCCTCGCGACGCTGCTGTTCTCACACGGCACGCCGATGCTGCTGGCGGGCGACGAGTTTGGCCGCAGCCAAATGGGCAACAACAACGGATATTGTCAGGACAGTGAAATCTCCTGGCTGCATTGGGAAAACTTGCCGGAGTCCGCGGATGCCTTACGCGAATTCACTCGCCATTTGCTGGCGTTAAGGGCGAAACAGCCGTTGCTGCGCCGTGAAAACTGGCGCGACGGTATGGACATAACATGGTTTACCGCTGGCGTCGGCTTCCAGCAGGCAGACCAATGGGCTGAGGGCAGCACGCTTGGCGTCTACATAGGCCGTCCGGACCTGCAAACCGAAGAAGGCATCTGGCACGATGTGTTGATGTTGTTCAATCCGTTTGAAGGCAACGTGCCCTTCCGCATCCCACAATTTGGCGAAGGCGGTTGGGTACTGGAACTCACCACCTCCGATACCGCTAAAAAAGGGCTGGTGATTACCAAAGAGAAGGATTTTGAACTGGAAGGCCGCAGCATGGCGCTGTTTAGAAGGCCATAATTTTAAAGGGGAAACTGGAGTCCAGTTTCCCCTTTAAACAACAAATGCATCAGGGCCTTTAGCAGCCAGTGTATTTAAGATACGCAGTGCCGGGCCACTCGGCTTGATTTCTCCTCGCTCCCACTTTGAAACGCTATCCACTGTCATACCTAAGGTATAAGCCAGTAATGCCTGACTCAGGCCATACTGTTTACGCATGAGTTTAATTTCCAGACCGGTCATATCATGTACAGCTGCAACACGCTTGCGATACTCACTTGCAGAGATTCGCGTGGCAATCTGAGAGACATCTTCATCAGAAAGTAGGCCTAATCCTCGCAACTCTTCCGCATCTTCAATCATCTCATCCAATGTTGCTGGTGTAGTTTTCATCGCAGTTTACCTCTCTGAATGTCCCACGATTTTTAAGCTGTAGCAGGTCTGCCGCACTCGCTTGTAAGTAGCCTTTCGCAAGGATTTTATACGTTGCCAACACGTCATCCTCGATCTCTTTGGCATTTTTCTTATGCAACTCGCCTTTAGTCCAGCCATCATAAAAAAATAGTGTGTTTCCTCTTTTGAAGAAAATCACCGACCGGGCACCACCACTTTTCCCCTTACTCAATGCTATACGCTTTTTAATCACGCCTCCCCCCAGGTCAGCTTCAAACTCGCCCCTTTTGACTTCCGCAGCAGCATGGCAAAGGTCAGCATCATGAAGACTGGCCTTTTTGAAATTCCGATCAAAACGTTTATGTACATAAATCGCCATTCCTTAGCCCTTAACCTTTACCCGTAATGATTATTATAATAACGATTACGACCTCGCGACAATATCGGCTTGTTAGGATTTCTGAATCTGTCGCACAACATATTTCACTGGATCTATTTAAGATCGTGAGAATGGCTAAAAATGTTGCGCCTTCGCTACGTATGATTTGATCTCCATCACCGTGCAATAAAAAATAATTAACTAAATCTCGCATTCTGCCGATGGTTATTAATCTGCCCTATTCCCTGATTTTCCTGAACCAGGGGTGCTTTTAGATTAAGGATAATTAGATGACCATCTCCCAGCGTCTCTTGCTGACCCTTTCCATGTTGTTTGGCGCCATCATCCTGCAGGCGATTCTTGCGCTCTCGCTACTGTCAGGATTTCAGGACCGTTTTGAATTTGTGCAAACTAACGCCATTCCTTCGATTAAGGACATCGGCAAACTGATCGATCAAAGTAACCAGCTGGCCATTACGCTTTACAAACACCAGAGCCAGATTCACGACAGCAACATGCCTGCCGTAGAAAAACAGATCGATGAGCAAATCAATGGACTGAAAGCGCTGACCGATTACTACATGGCAAACGATATTTCGAATGAGGAAGACAAACGCCTGACTAACATCGCTTTTGATAACATCCAGCGCGTTGCATCGCAGTTACCTGCATTTCTTACAGCGTCACGTGCTCACCAGAATGAAGTGAGCCTGAGTTTGCTGGAAGGAGATAGTGGTGTGGGTGCCGCCATTCGTCAGATGATCGCTGATTATCAAACTCAACAGGCACTCAACATTACTGCGGGCGACGCATTGCGCGCCACCAATCAAAGCACCTTCCATTTTGTCTTTTGGGCCACCGTTGCAGGTGTTGCGGCGACAGTGGTGATCTTCGGCCTATTCTCGCTGTTTACGGTGATGCGTATTCGCCGCAGTTTGGGCGCGGTAGGTAAGGTCATGCTGGCGGCCAGCGAGAACCTCGATCTGACTTTAAGCGCCGATGAAAGCCGGCGAGATGAAGTGGGCAATATGGCACACTCCTTCAATATTTTGATGCAGCGCGTCTCTGAAGCCCTCTCTTCAGTGCGTAAAGCGTCTCAGTCCGTGAGCAGCGCTTCAGTGCAGATTTCAGCGGGCAATGAAGATCTCTCTTCACGCACCGAACAGCAAGCGGCATCGCTGGAGCAAACGGCTGCCAGCATGACGGAACTCAGTGAGACGGTGCGCCAAACGGCGGACAACACCCGGCAGGCGAGCCAGCTGGCAGCCAATGCCCGCGCGCTGTCAGAGAAAAATGGAACCTCGCTCACCACCATGCTGTCGACCATGGACGAGATTCGTGGCAGCTCGCGCAAAGTGACTGAGATTGTCTCGATCATTGAAGGTATCGCTTTCCAGACCAACATTCTGGCCTTGAACGCGGCGGTTGAAGCGGCGCGCGCCGGTGAACACGGCAAAGGCTTTGCGGTGGTTGCCGGTGAAGTGCGCAGCCTGTCTCAGCGCTCAAGCAACGCAGCACGCGAGATCAAAGTGCTGATTGAGGAATCTCATCGTTTAACCGAATCGGGTGCCACGCAAGCCAGTGATGTGGGCCGCAATATGGACGTGATGAATGATGCCATTTACCAGGTGAGTCAGTTGGTGAGTGAGATCGCTGCGGCTGCCGTGGAGCAGAGCCAGGGCATCGTTCAGGTGCAGCAAGCGGTTAATCAGATGGATGATGTTACCCAGCAGAACGCCGCCTTAGTGGAACAAGCCGCGGCCGCTTCGCAATCGCTGCAAGAGCAGGCGGGTAACCTGAATCAGTTGGTCGGTAAATTCCATGTCAGCGATGTCATTGACGTTCCACAAACCATCATCCGTACGCCATCGCACCCCAAGCCACAGCGTTTAGCGGTGGTTAATGACGCCGACTGGCAGAGTTTTTAATCACTGTTTCTCCCCGCGTCGCGCACGCGGGGAGCCTTTCTGTTACCCTTTCCGCTAATTTATGGATGGGGATGAATATGGATTTACAGCAACAGCTACGCGGTAAATGGGCGATCTACGGCCTAATGTTTTTACCCGGTTTCACCTGGGCTTCGTGGGTGAGTCGTACACCTTACATGCGCGATATTCTGCATGCTTCCACGGAAATGATGGGCATGATCCTGTTCGGCTTTTCCTGTGGCTCAATGCTGTGCGTTCTGCTGGCAGGAAAACTCATCACCCACTTTGGCACTAGCCGTGTCATGCGTTATGGCTTTGTGCTGCTGTTGAGTGGCGTCGCAGTCATGTTAGCTGCCCTTCTACTGCACAGCGCGTACGGTGTCTTCGCCAGCCTGGTGTTAATGGGCGGAGGGACAGCGTTAATCGATGTCGTGATAAACGTTGAAGGCGCAGCGTTTGAGCGTCTGATTGGCAAATCGATCATGACCACCATTCACGGCTTCTTTAGCTTTGGCACGCTGATTGGCGCGCTGTCAGGACTTGCCATGACGGCAGTTGATGTCAGCATCACCTGGCACTTTGCCTTCGTGGTGCTGGTGAACCTGCTGATTGTCTCCGCAGCCCTGCGTCATTTACCCGCCACCAGCGACAGCGAACGACATGAACAGGCGCACAGCGGCGGCTTCCTCGCTCAGGTCGGACGCGAGCTGCGCGATCGCCAACTGCTGATCCTTGGGGTGGTGATTTTGGCGATGGCGCTGGCAGAAGGCTCTGCCAATGACTGGCTACCGTTACTGATGATCGATGGTCATAATCTTAATCACACGCAAAGCACGCTGGTGTACGCGGGTTTCACTGCGGGCATGACCGTGGGACGTTTCCTTGGCGGATATGTGGTGGATCGCCTGGGCCGTGTGCTGGTATTACGCGCCAGCGCATTCTCAGCCGCACTGGGTCTGGCGATGGTGATTTTCTCCAACAACCAGTGGCTGGCGGCAGCGGCGGTGTTGTTCTGGGGAATTGGCGCTTCGCTTGGCTTCCCACTGACCGTCTCCGCTGCGGGCGATGGCAAAAACAGCGCGATTCGCGTGACCATCGCCGCAACGCTTGGTTATCTGGCCTTTCTGGTGGGACCGCCAGGACTGGGGTTTATTGGTGAACACGCGGGTCTGCGCATGGCGATGTTGCCGGTGCTGGTGATGGTGCTACTGGCGTTAGTTTGTGCGGGCGCGGCAGGATCTCGTGATGCGAATAAGGCTGATCAACCCGTGTAAAGCTGGCGGCCTTCGGGCCGCCTGGAATGTACGTTTTGGGACAAAGACGCGCGAAAAAAATTAGCCCGAGGCTATGCCGCCAGCATCAATCGACCATTATCATCATTTGCGGCCTGCAAGTGCATATCAGCAAGGCGATGGACGATAGTCAATCGGGTGCCACCCGCGTCATCGGGCGCGATTAGAAACGTCACGTCACTCTTCAGGTAAGGTGGTGCGTCATCACGTAACCGGTAACGGATCGATTTTCCAGGTTCGCAGTCAACAGGTTCAGCCTCCGCTAATACAGCGTTGGGTAGCCAGGCTTCCCGGTACTCCGCAATACTGATAGCGCGCCACACTTTCTCCGGCGTCGCATCCAGTTGATACTCTTGTACCAGTTCGTTGGATTTTTCGGCTTCACTCATTGGTCCATATCCTTCAGCAAACTTTTCAGGGCATCAATGCGTGTCGGCCAAAACGCGCGATATCTGGCTAGCCAGTTGACCAGAAACGTCATGCCCACCGGGTCAACTTCATAGTTCACAAAGCGCCCTTGCCGCTCTTCACGCACCAGCCCCGCACCCCGTAACACCGCGAGATGTTGAGACATCGCCGATTGGCTGATCTCCATCCCGTCGCGCAACGCCGTGGCATTCATGCGCCCCACCGACAGCTTTTCAAATATGGCACGGCGGGTCGGATCCGCCAGTGCTTTGAATATCGCATTTTCAATCATGTTGATGACATTAGCACTGACTTATTTAAGCGGCAAGATAATGCGCGGCGATCTCTTGCTCGGTGACGATCACTTTCGACACCAAACCGTATTCTACCGCCTGCTCCGCACTCAACCAGAAATCGCGCTGAGTATCTTGTTCAATCCTCTCAATCGCCTGCCCGGTGGCATCCGCGAAAATATGATTGAGGCGATTTTTCATGCGCACGATTTCATTACTGTAAATCTGCATATTGCTGGCGGGGCCTTGCATGCCGCCGGAAGGCTGATGCAGAAGGAAACGGGTGTTGGGTAACGCATAGCGATTTGCTTTGTTGGCGGCGACATAAATCAACGCACCTGCGCTGGCCACACAACCAGAACCAATCATGATCACTTCGGGAGTGATAAAGCGTATGGCATCAAAAATCATATCGCCGATTCAGCATGACCGCCGGGAGAGTTGATAAAGATCGTGATCGGTCGATCGCTGATGGCGGCGAGGATGTGCAGATGCTGAACCACCTCTTTGGCCATTTTTTCATCCACGGTGCCGGTAATGAAAATCTTGCGTGCGTTGATCAGATGTTCCATCAGCGATGGGTTAAGTGGCGGTGCTGCCGGTTCAGAAGGTTCGGTGTTACTGTCGCGCATGGAATCACTCCGCAAAAAATGGGGACACCAAACACATTAGCATCTACTTATCTACTTAGCGAGCGAGTAACAGAATGATATTTTGACAATAAAAGTCATTATTAGGGAACTGACAAGATGCCCTTGACCTGATTTATTGATTGAATATTGTTATTTCAAATTCTCCTCTTTTTGATCAATTTTTAAGAGGTTGCATAACATCAGTGCAGACGCGGCTTCAGGGGCCATTGCCCTGTTTTTCCTCCATCGCTTCGCGGCGCAATAAAACATGACGTGTCTCACATTTAACGGTCAGTATGCTTGTCGGAATCACAGAGCGGCTTATGATCTCGCCAGATTGTTACTGCGCGCAAACGCAGGCAAAACCTGACACGCCGCCCTCCCGGTGGGTCAGGTTTTTTCTTTTTCAGGGCTGATAAAAATGAAAATCGCGAAGATCCTCAATAACAATGTCGTGGTCGTACTGGGCGAGAACGGCAAAGAACAGGTCGTGATGGGTCGCGGGCTGGCTTTTCAGAAGCGTGTGGGTGATGCGCTGGATGCGCAGCAGATTGAAAAAGTCTTCGCACTGCAGAGTGACACCCTGACAGGAAGGCTAAGCGAGTTGCTTTCTGATATCCCACTGGAAGTCATCACCACCAGCGAGTTAATCATCGCCAGCGCACGTCAACAGTTGGGTCAGCCGCTGCATGAGAGCCTCTCGATTGCGCTGTGCGATCACTGCCATTTCGCGATTGAACGCCATCAGCAAGGCATTCCGATTCGTAATGTATTGAAGTGGGAGATCAAAACGCTCTACCCCAAAGAGTTCGCGATTGGCATGGAAGCACTGGCACTGATCAACAAACGCCTTGGTGTGGCGTTGCCTGACGATGAAGCAGGCTTTATCGCCCTGCACTTAGTCAACGCGCAACTGGGCAGCGACTTTGCCGATGTCTCTCACGTGACGCAATTTATGCAGGAGATTTTGCATATCGTGAAGTATCGGTTGCAGCTGGATTACCGCACCGACAGCCTGAGCTATAACCGCTTCGTTAACCACTTGAAGTTTTTTGCCCAGCGCATGCTGGGAAAACGCGGTGTGTGCAGCGAAGATGAATCATTGCATGATGTGGTGCGTGACAAATATCCGATTGCTTATCAATGCGCGGTGAAGATCGACAGCCACATCCAGCAAAAATATCTCTATGCCCTCTCGGCGGAAGAGCGCATGTTTCTCACCATCCATATTGAGCGAGTTCGCAAAGAGACATTAGCGTTGCAGGAAGATGTCGACGAGGCGTAAAAACGGGCGACAGCACGCCCGTTAGCAGGTTTATTTCAATGCCGCGCCGTGGCTACGGATCACATCCTGATACCAGAAGAAGCTCTTTTTACGCGAGCGTTCCAGCGTGCCGTTGCCCGCATCATCACGATCAACGTGGATGAAACCGTAACGCTTCGAGAACTCGGCTTTAGAGGCGCTGACCAGGTCAATCGGTCCCCAGCAGGTGTAGCCCATCACTTCCACACCATCCTCAATCGCTTCCCGCACCTGCACTAAGTGATCATTGAGATACTGGATGCGGTAATCGTCATTGATGCTGCCATCGGCCTCAACCACATCTTTGGCACCCAGGCCATTTTCCACAATAAATAGCGGCTTCTGAGAACGGTCGTACAAGATGTTAAGCAGAATACGCAGACCTTCCGGATCTATCTGCCATCCCCACTCTGAGCTGGCGAGATGCGGATTCGGCACCATCGACAAGATATTGCCCTGCGCTTTCTGGTTCTCTTCTTCATTGGTGGTGACGCAACCGGTCATGTAATAACTGAAGGAGATGTAATCCACAGTGTTGCGCAGGTCGCGTTTGTCCTCATCCGTGATGCTGACGGTGATTCCGCGATCGGCGAAGAAGCGTTTCATGTAAGCCGGATAGGCACCGCGCACCTGCACATCACCAAAGAATAACCACTCGCGATTCTGTTGCAGCGTTTCCAACACATCGGCCGGACGGCAGCTGAGCGGATAGAGCAACGCACCCAGCAGCATGTTGCCGATCTTACCGTCCTTAACAATCTCATGGCAGGCTTGTACGGCGCGGCCGCTCGCCACCAGCTGATGATGAATCGCCTGATAGATCGCCTGTTGATCGCTCTCCTCCGGTAATCCAACGCCAGTAAAGGGCGCATGCAATGACATGTTGATTTCATTGAACGTCAGCCACAGCTTCACTTTATGCTGGAAGCGAGTGAATACCGCGCGCGCATAGCGTTCAAAACAATCAATAGTGATGCGATTGCCCCAGCCGCCATATTTTTTGATCAAGCCAAAAGGCATTTCGTAATGTGACAACGTCACTAGCGGAGTGATGTTGTACTTTGCCATCTCATCAAACAAACGATCGTAAAAGGCCAATCCCTCCTCGTTTGGCTGAGCTTCATCGCCCTGCGGGAAAATACGCGTCCAGGCAATCGAGATACGCAGAACGGTAAAGCCCATCTCTGCGAACAGCTTGATGTCTTCCGGGAAGCGATGATAGAAATCAATCGCCGTGTCTTTGATGCCAAAATCATTGCCGCTGCGTTCAACGCGCGCGCCAAAAATACCTTTGGGTTGCAGATCCGAGGTCGATAGCCCTTTACCGCCCTCCTGCCAGGCACCTTCCACCTGATTGGCGGCAACGGCGCCACCCCATAAAAATGCATCCGGGAAACGTGTAGTCATTTACTTGCTCCTTGGTTATTTCAGCACGGCCAGCAGCGGCGAGCCTTCACTCACTGCGCTGTTGTTCAGGGTTAATACATCAATAAATTCATCGCTGTTGCTCACCAGCACCGGTGTGGTGAGGTCGAATCCAGCGTGTTTGATCGCCTCAATATCAAACTCCAATAGCACATCGCCCACTTTCACTGGCTGATCGTTTTGTACCTGAGGACGGAAATATTGCCCGTCGAGTTTGACGGTATCGAGTCCAACATGGATCAGCACTTCCGCGCCTTGATCTGACGTCAGGCCAATCGCATGTCCGGTGCGGAACATGGAGGAAACTACGCCATTGACCGGCGATACTACGCGGCCCACGTGCGGCAGAATGGCCGCGCCCTTGCCGAGTAAACCGCTGGCGAAAGTTTCATCTTTGACTTTATCCAGCGGCAATACGTCACCCGCAATCGGGCTCACCACGCTTTCACGGCGCGTTAATGTCGCAGGCGCGAGATCGGCGACGGGTTCAGCCACAACGGGTTGTGCCGCAGACTCTCGTAAACCAAACACATAGGTCATGGCACAGGCGAAAACTAGCGCGACCGCTGCACCGGCAAAGGACGCCAGCACGCTGGCATCAATACCCGTGCTGGGCACGACCTGAATAAACGTGAAAATACTGGGGAAGCCAAAGGAGTAAATGGTGGTGTGCCAGAAGCCCAGAATGGCGGCACCCAGCGCGCCACCGATACAGCCGAAGATAAACGGACGACGACGCGGCAGCGTAACGCCATACACTGCGGGTTCAGTGATACCAAAAATGCTGGCAGTGAATGCCGATCCCGCCATCGCTTTGAGTTTGATATCACGCGTGCGCAGGAAGATCCCCAATGTCGCGCCCGCCTGTCCTAATACCGCCGGCATCAGTAATGGCAGTAGGGTGTCGTGACCGAAGTTGGCCAGATTATTGAGCATGATCGGCACCAGACCCCAGTGCAGACCGAATATCACACAGATTTGCCAGATCGCGCCCATCACCGCTCCTGCAACCATGGGGCTGAGGCTGTAAATCCACAGATAGCCCTCCGCCAGCAAGCGGCTGAGCCAGGTGGCTGCCGGGCCAATCGCCAGAAAAGTGAGCGGCACGGTGATTAGCAAGCACACCAGCGGCGTAGTGAAATTACGCACCGCACCGGGTGAACGCGGATGTACCCAACGCTCAATCAGGCTTGAGACCCACGCAGCAAAGATAATTGGGATCACCGAGGAGCTGTAATTGAGTATTTCCAGCGGGATACCGACAAAGGTCAGTGGCTTTCCTGCCTGCTGCTGTTGCATCGCTTCAAGTATCAACGGATGCACCAGCGCTGCGGCAATCGCCATGCTGACAAAGGGGTTACCGCCAAATTTTTTCCCGGCGCTGTAGCCGAGCAGAATCGGCAAGAAGTAAAAGAGTCCATCACTGGCAACAAACAGCACTTTGTAGCTGCCGCTGCTCGCGTCCATCACACCGAGCACCAGTGCCAACGCCAGCAGTCCCTTGATGATGCCTGTCGCAATCATCACACCAATAAAGGGTGTAAAAATGCCGGAAACCAGATCGATAAAACGGGCAAACAGGTTTTGTGGCGTAGTGTCCTCCACGTTATCGGCATGGTCGAGGGCATAGCGTGCCGTTAACGCGCGGTAGACCTCCGCAACCTGGTTGCCGATCACCACCTGATACTGTCCCCCGCTCTCCACCACCATGATCACGCCAGGATTATTTTTCAACTCGGCGGTATGCGCTTTTTGGCTCTCTTTTAATTTGAAGCGCAGGCGCGTTGCGCAGTGCATCACGCTGATAATGTTGTCTTTTCCCCCCACGCCAGCCACAATGTCATCTGCCAGTTCCTGATATTGCATCTTCCTTTCTCCTGCAAAACGCCTCGAATTTCGCGCAAAAAAAAACCTGAGGCGCGCCCTCTGCTATCGAGAAAGGGCTCGCCTCAGGTTTTGCCTGCCGAACAGTAACAATCCTTAATGACGGTTATCTTGCTGAGCATTGCCAAAAAGTAGCAAGCAGTTTTCAAAAATCGCGCTGAAATATGTGAAGCGCATCAATTATTGTTCAGGAGTGCAGCGCATGCCCGGCACGTTGTAATGCTGACAAAGCGAGGGCAGATAGCATCACACCAATCAAAATTAACAGTTTATAGCTCAGCGCGTTCAGCAGCAGAATACCCAGCACGCCGCCGAACAGGAATGCCATCACCGTGAAGAAGTGCAGTTTTAAACGCTCGATATAGAGCGGCGCATCTTTCGGGGATTCTTTACGGCGTAGCACATCAAACAACATGGCCAACTCAATGCCAATGTCGGTAGCGGTACCGGAGACATGGGTGGTGCGCACGCGTGCGTTGGAAATCCGGGTCACCACGGCGTTTTGTAATCCCATCAAAAAACTCAAACTGAGCACCAGCAATACGCCCGATTCACTAAAGCTGAACCAACTCTCAATGACGCCCAGCGCGAATAATGCCACGCCTTCCAGCAGGATGTTGATGGCATAAATCCCGCGAATTTGTCGCCTGCGTCCGGAGTTGATAATCAGGGTCGAGACAGAAGAACCCGCTATAAAGAGCAGCACGATGAGCAGGAAGAACAATCCGACATGCAGATTTGCTTTCGCCAGATGATCGGAAAGTGACGAGACGTTGCCCGTCATGTTGGCAGAGAAAAAACCGACGGTTTCAAATGCAGCTGTGTTCAGCGCGCCCGCCACAGCCGCCAGCGTGCAGGCGAGTCGGGTATCCGTATTAAAAGTGCGCGTGTTTTCGGAGGTGATCAGCATGGCTATTCCCGACCCTGGCAAAGGGGAATATCTTCCTCCTGCGGGCCGGAATTCTCAAGCCTCAGGCAAAAGACACCCTTTACTAACCGGGCATAACAGGGAGTTATGAGCGAGGGATACAGTCAGTGTAGGTATTAATCGACATGGGTTCGATTAAACCCGTATTGCGTAAGCCGATGATGAAACTGAACATTATTCTCACAATTCAGTTTCGCGTAAATCGATCGCTTATAGTGACTGATGGTTTTGTTATTCAGTCTGACACGCAAGGCTATGTCCTGCTGACTGCTGTATCGGGCAAGCCATTTCAGCATGTGAAATTCTTGCAGCGAGAGCGAAGGAACACGGCTGCGTGTTGATGTATGCGGTCTCTTCTCAGCAAGTGTATTGACGTTTTGAACAATGCTGGCTAATGAGGATTTTTTTGTCAGAAATAAAACCGAGTGAAATTCATGGGCAAGAAAATTAAGCAGCGCAGCATCATTAATGTCTGTCAGTACCAACACGCGGATACAAGGATAAAGTGCCTGCAACAGGCGTAAAAACGCATAGGAAGATTCAATATCATCCGCTTCGGTTTTTAACTCAATAATCATTACTTCGATAGATTGATCGATTAATATTTTTTTTGCATCACTTAAAGATGAGCAGGATAAGAATTGATAACCTGCAGATATTAATAGCTTTTCTAAGCCAAGTGCGGCCCATAAATTGGCTTCAACATTTAATATTTTCATGTTTATTACTTAAACAATTAAAAAACCATTTAATCGTGATTAGTGGCTATTTTAAATCGGACAACATTTCTTTTTTTGTGCGATAAAGACTACAAAATATTAATTATCCCGTGCTGGCGAAGCCGCAATCGCGCACTAAAATTATGGAGTGACTAGCTAGTCCTTATCTCTCACGGAACATTGATATGAGGTCTTCCTATGAAACAACAGAGCTACAGAGGCGGTGCAGGGAATTTTGCTAACGATCCGGCACGCGCAAGAGAAGCTGGTAAAGCGGGAGGCAAAGCCAGTGGAGGCAACTTCAGAAACGATCCTGAACGCGCCGTTGAAGCGGGTCGGAAAGGAGGCAAGATAAGTCGCCGTCCTCCAACAAAGTCTGAGTAAAGCGCTTTAGGATTTGTTCTGCCAGGGACTGGCATCTTCTCTTAATGGATCCACCCGATACGACCTGGCCTCAGCCCTGTCGGCCACTGCCCTTCCTGTTTTTCCATACTAAATCCAATCGCCACCGCTTTGCCTACCAGATTACGCTCAGGGACAAAACCCCAATAGCGGCTGTCATAGCTGTTGTTACGATTATCCCCCATCATAAAATAGCTATCCGCCGGCACCACCCACTCTCCAGTCTGCTGACCTGGTTGATGGAAAAACGCCGATGCTGAAACAGTCAATTCAGGCTTCTGCAAAAGGCGATGCGTCACCCCCGCTAGCGTTTCAGTGCCCATCAATAGACGCTGTTCATCAGGCTTTTCCTCGCCAATTGGTCTGGCATAAAAGCCCGGATACATTCCGGCAGTCTCGACGAACTCGCCCGCTTTGAGCGCACTGTAATGAATGGCTAGCGCTGGTGCACAAGATTGATGGTCCTGGCAAAAAGAGAAAACAGTGAGCTGTTGTGAGGCTGGATTGAAGATGACTTTGTCACCGGGCAAACCGATCACTCTTTTAATGAACAACTGCGTTTCGTCCTGAGGAAACGTAAATATCGCAATATCACCACGTTTAGGGTGTCCGGTGGCAAGCAACGTTTTCTGATTGAATGGATTTCGCAGCCCGTATGAATATTTATCTGCCAGCACCCAGTCGCCGGTGAGTAGAGTTGGCATCATGGATCCAGAAGGAATGCGAAAAGGCTCCCAGCCAAAGGCCCGAACCAGTAACACGATGACCAGTAACGGAAAGAGCGATGCGGGCGTATCCAGCCAACTCGGGAGGCGCTGACTTTTACCCTGCTGTATGAGCGAAGATTCTGCCTGGTTTTTCTCAACGGTGATGCGCGTCAAAGCCCAAAGCCTGTATGTCCAACTCAGGCCGCTAAAAACCACAGCAATGGCCAGTATCAGGGCGAAGATGTTCATCATAAGAGGGTTCCAGCGCTGCCGCGTTATTCATCCGCATCAATCATTGCGGCTCGTTAATTTGCGCCGTCAATATAAACCAAATGTTAGGTTATCGCTCTCCTATCTGTGCTTTACGGCTCGCTTAATATGATGCGAATGGTGAGGCTTGAGTTATAGGCTTTTCAATGCCATATTCTTTTCAATAATGTGGCTTGCTTAATCTACATAACTTAATAGGGAGTGATAATGTCCACCGAAGAGAGAATAAAGGAACTTGAAGAAACGGTTCAGCGTTTAAAAATCGAAACTGAGGTGTTACGTGAACTGATGATTAAACAGGTCGCGGTGAATAACATCACCTTCAAAGGGAAATATGATGAAGTCATTATTAACATGGCTAAAGAGTATGAAGAGCGCGGACTGGAAGTTGACCGTAACCGAGCCATGCATGAAGCGATACGGCAATACATCAAAGATGATGCATCATCCAATGATTGAAATGCTGTACCGCAATAATACCCTTGCAAATTACGCAAAAGAGCCGCTTACGCGGCTCTGAATTGAGAATCAGATCATCGGTTTTTGATCATCAGGTAGATCACGATCGTCAGTCTCATCACCCTCTTCATCGGGTAAGGGTAAATCGTCGCCAGGCAGCGGCTTAACATCATCTGGATCTGGACGTTCTGACATATATACCTCCATTCACCCTGATTGGGTATAAGTAGTTTAGTGGGGTGATGATTGATACGGTGTAGAAAATACGCGATTTTGTGAATCAAGCGTAGGATATTTTATAAAATATTTTAACCACTAGAAAATCTTACTTTATAAACTACATGCTTCGTTTATTTCGAAATTACAGGGTAATTAATCAAAAATTTCAATTGATTAACACACTCTATAATTAGAGAGATGTTTTTTAAATGTCGGGTGCGATTAATTGTCAGCGAGGCTATTTATCCTGATAAGGATCCTGCTTGTGATCTTTACTATCATCGCGCGTGTGCGGAATCTCTCCATGATCTTCAGGGTTGTCTTTTGCTGGATGGTCATCCTCTTCATACGCATTGCCGACATTGGGGGCGACTTCGGGAAGTCCCTTATGCACATCCCCTTCTTTATTACGTTGTTCATTCGTATGATGTTCTTTCATAATTAACCTCATATTTAATGTCTTTCTTATTGTAGTCTAATTTTAACGACAGGAAATGAATACTGAACCCCTAAGCCATTCATTATTAAAACTGGTAAATTTTTCCGCTCACCTACGGTTTCGCTTACTTCAGCTTTTTAGACAGATTAATCCGTAATTTCGAAAACACGCCTCTTATTCAAGTCACTAACCCAAATTCACATCGGATAGTGTGCCATACTCTCACTACCCAAATTAATTGGAAAATAACATGTTTCACTTTGTTATCGCCCTCTTCAAGAGCCCTGAGTCATTGCTACAAGTGATGAGCCAGCAAGATATGAAAGAATCCATTCAGGAGGGTGACAGGATCATTATTGATGAAGACGGCAACGCTTCGGTTAATCCGTTAAGTCCCAAAGTTCAGCGCGATTTTGCCCATCATGTCAAAACCTTGAAGGATATCTAAATGGGAACGGCAATATTTATGGTGCTGATGGTGTGTGGCTATTGGTACACCAGCCGGGACATGTCGAGTCGCTTAAAAATAAAGCGTTCCTTTGGCTGGGATGTTTACTTTTTAATTGCCCTTTATGGTTGTATTTTTGTCTTACAGGGCGTGTTTGCCACCGGGATTGTCTGGCTGATATTACTCGCCGCTTCCGCGATCAATAATACTTTTGCACTTACCCGCCTGGTGCATGCTCGTTGGCATGTGGATTTTATGACCTGGAGCTTCCTGGGTATTCAGGCACCGGTCGTGATTATGCTCGCCTTTGCCGTGCTGTTTTGTGTGTATCGCTCAAACTGGGCTGGCAGCGCGCGATTAACCGCCAGCAGCCGCCGCGACCTCTATCAGCGATTGTCACGTTCGAACGGTATTGAACAGATTTTGTTGCAGTGTATGGAAGAAGGTGAGTTAGCCTGGATAACGCTAAAATCCCGACGCATCTACATCGGCATGATTCATGCCGCCACCTTCGAATATGCCAGCACGGCTAATATTGTATTAATACCGATGCTCAGCGGTTATCGCGATTCACTTACGCTAAATCTCGCCGTTGAGCACAATTACAGCCGTTGGTATCATCAGCACCGGATTGATTTCATGTCGAAACCCAAAACAGCTTTAGCGTTTCGTAAAGTGATTATGGTGGAACAAATCGAGAGTCTGTCACTATTTGATCCCGCCAGCGCCAGTGCTCTGGCAATGGGTGAGGCAGGAACCGATGAAGTCAGGACAGACGCATCACCCTAACTTCCAGCGTAACCAATTATCCAGTTCGCTTTCAGGTAATGGGCGGGAATGAAAGAACCCCTGCGCCTGATCGCAACCGAACTCTTTTAACGCTTCGAGCGTCTCAATATTTTCCACGCCTTCCGCTAACACCACATAATCCAGTTCTTTGAGCATAGCGATAATGCTGCGGGTGATGATGCGTGACGCGGTATCTGTGGCAAGTCCGCCGACAATCGAACGGTCGAGTTTGACCACATCCAGAGGCATTTTTCGCAGATAACTGATATTGCTGTAACCGGTGCCGAAATCATCCAGCGCAATACCAAAACCGCGCAGTTTCAACATTTCCAGTCCCTTAATGGCCGCCGCGCTTTCGATGATGCGCTCAGTTTCCAGGCACTCAATGCCGAGCAGATTCGTCGGCAGACGTGCCTTGATCATCTTATTCTCGAGCCTGTCAGCAAAACTTTCCTGGCTAAAGTCGCGCACGCTAACGTTCACCGTGACAGGCAACTGGATACCTTGCCCGTTGAGCCGTTTCAATCGCTCAATGGTTTTATCAATGACCCATTCGGTGATCTCTTGCAGCAACGTGGTTTGTTCCGCGAGCGGGATGAAAACTGAAGGAGAAAGTTCACCTCGGGTGGGATGGCGCCATCGGATCAGCGCTTCGAGCCCAATCGGTAAACCGCTGCTCAGACAGATTTTCGGCTGGAACACCAGATACAAGCCATGATTGTGCCGTACAGCAGTGGCCAGGTCGTTGACGAGAGTAAAGTCATCCGTACGCCGCTCATCGTTTTCCTCACTGAAGTTCATACACGGGATCCCGCGACAAATGGCTTCATGCAAGGCACTAACGGCTCGACGCAGCGCTTCCTGAGCGGAAATTTCTGACGGCGAAAAGAGGGTTTCACCGGTATGTGTCGCTAAATCGACCGATAAACCTTCGCCAATCTCGGCGCGTACGCCTTCCATGCGTCGCGCAACCCACTCGGCGCACAATGGACTTTCTTGTTGAGTTAATAGCGCAAACCGCCCGGTTGCCACGGTATAGAGCAGTTCATTTTTGCCGGGACGCAGACGTAGCGGCAGTAACGTTGCCATATCTTTGAGGAGCCCTTCGACAGGTGCCATGCCCAACGAACGCGCCAGCTCATAGGCTCGCGGCATATCGATGCAGTCGATCAACACCAGTCGATACCGCGTGTTATCACCCGCATTACGCAAGGCTTGCAGGTCTCTAATCAGTTGCTGTCGGTTAGGCAATCCTGTAACCAAATCGGTAAAACCGACAGAATGCCAGGCTTCAAGAAAGGAAATTACCAGCTGTGATAGCAACGTCATCGTCGCCAGCTTTTCAGCGCTAAAGGTATGTGGTTTGCTATCCACCACGCACAGCGTGCCTAAGACCAGCCCTTCCTGGCTCTTTAGTGGCACGCCCGCATAAAAGCGAACAAAAGGTTCACCTATAACAAAAGGATTGACGGAAAAACAGGCGTCCAGTTGGGTATCGGGCACCACCAGCGGTTGATCCCCCTCGACCACGTACTGACACAATGAATCGGCACGCAACGTTTCACCGACGTTAAAGTTGTGCGCAGCTTTGATGTATTGGAAATCATCGTCAAGGACAGAGATGAAACTGCTGGGAACATCCAGCGTTTTACTGACCAAATCAGTGAATTTGCTCAGTACATCGTCACGGCAGATATCCGGATTTCGAAGTGCCTGGAGCGTGATGCAGCCTGGCTTCAATTCGTTAGTTATGCTCATTTGCACTCGCCCATTCCATTGGCACGGATAGCAATGCTGAACTCAAAAGAATAACTTCATTATCATTAAGGAGAATATCCGCCATTTTGCGTCTATTTTGCTCATTATTAACCGGTGAATATCACCATATTATGCCCGCCATCACGGTTTGTCATGCTGAAATATCTTTACAAAAAGCTTACATGAAAACTGAGTAAAGGGATCCTTCACCCCATTCAAGCGAAGCGTAAATTGATAACAAGGATTACGGCTGCCCAGAGATCTTATCAATAGCGCACACATTAATAGGATTTAATGATTACCGCATAAAATTCAGTCTGTTGTCCGTAATTCAACAAGCACAGAAAACAATCAAATAAGCGATGCATCACGGCATATATATTCCTGTCATATCGCTAAGTCGGTCCAGGTTTTCTCTTGATGATGCGTTTCGCTTATTAGCTTCATCTCTCAATCGAGGGATTATTTTATTTTAGCTGAGCTTTCAAATGCCGAACTTTCAACACCCTGCTCTGGGGAAATCCAGAAATATTACTCTGCAACGATTATTAAGCCGCTTCGCAGGGTATTTTTTCTTTAGTCTATCTTTTCCTCAACACATCACGCCACCCTGTCACGCTGTAGCAGGCTTAAACGGCTAAGAGGTGGAGATGCTGTACAGGGTCACGGCAAACTTCCCAACATTTCCCCTTCCATCTTATCCGGACGCAGCGTAATCTATATGCAAAACGACTACGTTTCATATACGGATCGCATAATGGGTATCGTAAAAATTTCTGATCTGATGCATGAGAATCTGCGTATCGCGAGCACGGCGTTAAGCCGTTCCATCAATGCGCAGGCAGAACACTGGATGAAGATTGGCATGCTGGCTGAGCTTTATCCTGACCTCAACCTTCAGGAACTGACGCGCCTGTTGATGCGTGTCGAACGTGACGGCGGCGCAGATTTAGCGCAGCTGCTTGACCAGCCTACATTAACCTCGCAGGGAATCGCGCAATGACCATCAAACTACATTCCGCTGAAGAAATCGAACTGGCACGCGCTGCCGGACACGCCGCGGCAAAAGTGCTGGAAATCATCACCCCTTACGTCAAACCCGGCGTGACCACAGATGAACTGGACGCCATTTGCCATGACTATATTGTCAATGAACTGAAGGTTGTTCCCGCGAATATTGGTTATCACGGCTATACACGCACCACCTGTACCTCGGTAAATCACGTGGTGTGCCATGGCATTCCAGGTGAGAAGAAGCTCAAGAATGGCGATATCGTCAACATCGACGTCGGCATCATCAAAGATGGCTGGTACGGTGATACCAGCCGCATGTATTACGTGGGTGAGCCATCGGTGCGCGCTAAACGTCTGGTCGATATCACCTACGAATCGATGGTGGCGGGCATTAAAGTCGTCAAACCCGGTGCGACATTGGGTGATATCGGCGCCGCGATCCAACAGGTGGCGGAGAAAGCCGGATTTTCAGTGGTGCGTGAATATTGCGGTCACGGTGTTGGTGAGATTTATCACGACGAGCCTCAGATTCTGCACTACGGTACGCCGGGCACAGGGATTGAGCTGCAGGCAGGCATGATCTTTACCATCGAGCCAATGATCAATGCCGGCAAAGCAGGCACCAGTGTTTTATCTGATGGCTGGACGGTGGTGACAAAAGATCGCTCGCTGTCGGCGCAGTGGGAACACACTCTTGCTGTGACCGAGACCGGCTTCGATTTGCTTACGCCATGGCCTGAAGGCACAGGCGATTACGCAGCAATAGAAGGCTGAGTGCGGCTTAGCGCTGACAGGCATTCAGGATGCGCCAATGCAGTGGCGTTACTTTTCACCGCCGTGTAAGGTAACGTCACTTTTTTTATCCGGAACTTAGACTGATGCGTGAACAAGCCATTTTTGCCGGCGGCTGCTTTTGGTGTACTGAAGCGATTTTCCAATCCATCCATGGTGTATTGAGCGTGGAAAGTGGTTATATCGGCGGCCATGTCTCGTCACCCACTTACGATCAAGTTTACAGCGACACCACCGGTCACGCCGAGGCGGTGAAAATCGAGTTCGATCCCGCTCTCGTCAGTTACGACGATTTGCTCGACATCCACTTCGCGACACATGATGCCACGCAGGAAAACATCAAAGACGGCGTGGTGCGTTCACGTTATCGCTCCGCACTGTTTCCGACCAGCGATGCACAACGCATTGCCGCTGAACAAGGGATAGCGCGTGCCGCTGCCGAACTCAGCAAGCCGCTGGTGACAAAGCTGGAACCGTTAGCCGAGTGGTACGCAGCCGAAGACTATCATCAAAACTTCTGGGAGAAAGAAGGACAAGAAAACGCCTTCTGTATGATGAATATCCCGGCAAAACTGCAGAAACTGCGCAATAAATTTCCGAAACAGGCATCGGACGCTTAACGCGCCATCTCATCGATAACCTGTGTGATGCGCTGAATCACCCTCTGCGCCGCCCGCGATAACTGTCGGGATGGCGCAGTACAAAGTGCCAACGTCAGCGGACGCATCACGCTGTTTTTCAGCGGCACAAAGCACAGTTGCTGCTCCTGCACTTCAGTCATCACATCCAGCAAACTCAGCACGCATACGCCAGTGCCCTGAGCAACCAAACTGCGTATCAGGCGAATATCGTTACAGGCAATAATGTTATCCGGCGCCATGCCCTGCTTGCGGTATAGCGCATCGACCCGTTCATGGACCACCAGCGAATCACCAGGAATGATATGCCGCTCCTGGCTCAATTGACTGAGCGATAGCGCATCGCACTGGCTCAATGGATGATCGGGCGCCATGACTATACCCATATCCAGTTCAGCAAACGCCAACACATCCAGTCCAATCTGACCCGCCGGATCCAGGATTAAGCCAAAATCAATCGCAGACTGTCGAATCAATTGGCTGATGGCGTGGCTGTTGTCGACGGTAAGTTCCAGCCGCAGCCACTGATGTTCACGTGCAATATCCGCAATCGCATCAGCCACCGGTCCCTTAGTCAGTGATTGCACCAGACCCGCGCTGACGTTGCCGCGCTTCAAGCCCTGTATATCGTCGAAACGCTGGCACGTAACGCGAAACTCGCGCTGCCAGCGCATCACATCGTCGTACAACAACTCACCGGCGGTGGTCATCCGCAACCCATCCGGCAAACGCTCAAACAGCGGCGTACCAAAGCTCTCTTCCGCCTGCAGGATCTGCCGGTTAATGGCGGACGCGGAGACGTGCAGTTTCTCGGCGGCTTTACGTAAGCTGCCGCTGCGAGCCACTTCTGCAAAGTAAACGGAAAAGCGGGAAAACGGACTCATGCATCACCTGTACTGTTTTTTGCAACACTTGATTGAATTCTGTCGGATGGATTTATACAGAGCTAATTATTCACAATGTCCTGATAGAAATGAAGTCTTTCAATCGCCCTCGTGAGCCAATGGCAGGAACATCACCATGAATACCCGCAACGTCGAACTGCGGGTCCAGGTAGAAGATGTGCACGCTTTCAATCTGCGGGTATTTGAAGAGGATTGCCTGATGGTGGAAACAAAAAAACCAGCGCCAGCCGCTGAACAGTTTATCGCGCTGTGCTGCTCACGCATTAAATCACGCAATCGGGTGATCGACCTGTAACTTATTTAGTGCGCCACATGCGGTACTGTCCCCAGAAGCCTACTTCTGTGGCGTACTCCTGTGGCGTGCCGTCAGCCACAATATCCAGCGACTTGCGCATCCCCAGACTCATCACTGAACAGTCATTACTGACGCGCAACTTGTGCAGACCATTTTCCAGATAAGCAGTGACAAACTGGTTTTGACGCAACATCGCGACATCCTGACCATCCACGTTCACCACGAATTTGCAGGTTCCACCGCTGGCACTACCAATAAACTGCTTGAGGCGGGTAACAGTCACCGGTGTCTGCTTCTTGCTGGCATCCGGTGTCACCATTTGCTGATTGATGATGGTATCGGCTGATCCATAAGGTCTGGCGCACCCTGCCAGAGTTAAAACCGCTAACGCTATCAATGCTTTTTTCATTACTTTCCCTTTAGTCTGCTGCTCCATGCAGCCATTCGCTATGCGTTATCGGCGTTTTGGGTGAAATCTTCAATACCACGCTATAACAACAATTGCCTCAGGTTGTAGAACGCTCCCGCCAGCGCGATCAGCAACAACATCAGCATTGATATCCGCTCCAGGCGCTGCTGATGTGCTCCCGGCAGCCAGCGCTTTACGGTGATGATATAAAACGCCAGCACCGCAAAATCGAAGGCCATCCACACCAGCGCCAGGGTGATCAGGCTGCTGCTCAGATCGGGCGTGATGGCGATAAACTGTGGAAACAGCGCGGCAAAAAACAGAATATCTTTTGGATTAGAGATGCCCACCACAAAGCCTTTCAGCAATCCCCCCTGTGCTGCAGGCCGGTGGGCGGTTGCACTTGTCGCAGCACGTAAGCCTCGCCATGCAATCACGCCAATAAACAGGGAACCCAGCAACCCGGCGACTTGCAAACTCAAGGGATCGAGAGAGACCAATCCCGTCAACATCAGTGCAGCCAGCGCAATCAACACCAGTGATGCCGCGTTAGTGCCCACCGCTGTGGCAAAAGCGCGGCGATAACCGTGTCGCGCGGCCGTGCCCGTGATCAGCGCCACCACCGGGCCTGGAGTCATCAACAGCAATAAAATCGCCAGCATATACGCCAGCAGCAGTGAGAGGTTCATGGTAACGACCTGAAACGTATTAGAAGGTCGCCAGTATGGCTTTTCGTTTCCACATTGAAAAACGCTTTAAAATGCCGTTGAATGTGAGTTTTACTCAATATTGAGTTTACCTTATGACGCTTCCTCCACTTTATGCGTTGCGCGCCTTTGCCAGTGCGGCGCAATTAGGGTCTTTTAGCCAGGCCGCTGCGGCACTCAACGTCACCCCTGGGGCGATTAGCCGCCACATCCGCACCCTTGAAGCGTGGTTCAATTGCCAACTGTTTATCCGTAAAGGCCCCAGGGTCGAAATCAGCGCTGCCGGTAGCGTATTAGCGGCACAATTACAGGCCGGATTTGCCTCTTTAGAGCAAGCTTGCGCCGCCTTCACGCAGCATGGTCATCAACTCCGTCTCAAGGCCCCATCGACACTGACCATGCGGTGGCTGCTGGATGCACTTCAACTCTATCGCGAGCAAAACTCAACACCTGAAGTGCAGATTACCAGCGTTTGGATGGACACCGACAACGTCGATTTTGCCCGTGAACCTTTTGACTGCGCCATCTTGTTGGGCGACGGTCATTTTGGTGCAGACACTGAGTGCCATTTGCTGTTTCAGGAGTGGTTAATTCCGATTTGCGCCCCCGCACTGGAACGACAGGCACAAAAGCAACTGGCAAGTTGTGAATTGATTCACCCCTCACACGATCGCCGCGACTGGCTGAGGTGGTCACAGGGGGCAGCTGATGCACCGGCTATCAATCTGTGGCAAGGCAAACTGTTCGATACGCTGGAACAGGGCACGATGGCGGCGATCAGTGGACACGGCGTTTCAATTGGTGACTTGCTGCTCAGCCAGGAGGCGATCAACAACGGCTTACTGGTGCTGCCATTTAACCAGCCGGTGGCGACAGGGGACGGTTATTATCTGGTGTGGCCGAAAACCCGGCCGGAAGCGCCCAACATCAAGCTATTGCTTCAATGGTTGCTTGATCAGGTGCCCGTGTTAAATAGCAAGAATTTAGAGTAATGGCGGCCTTGACGCCGCCTGTCATCTGGTTATGCGCTCTGACGCAGGGTAAACACGCTGACGCTGTTCACCATGTTTGCCGCTTGCTCGCTGAGCATGGCGGAAGCAGCCAGGGATTGCTCCACCAGCGAGGCATTTTGTTGCGTCGTGATGTCAATTTGGCTGATAGCAGTGTTGATCTGACTGATCCCATCGGCCTGTTCGGTGCTGGCCTGATTAATCTGTGACAGCACCTCCTTCATGTTCACCACGTTGTTCATCATTTCCGACATCAGTTTGTTGGCATCCGCTACCATGTCACGGCCATCAACGATGCGCGTGGAAGACTCCTCAATCAGATGGCGAATCTCATGCGATGAGGTGGCGGTTTTTTGCGCCAGCGCGCGCACTTCCTGCGCGACTACCGCAAAACCGCGACCGTGCTCCCCTGCTCGTGCCGCCTCAACAGCCGCATTGAGCGCCAGGATATTGGTCTGGAAAGCAATCGAATCAATCAGATTGATAATGTCTGCCATGCGACCGGCTGAATCATGGATCTCAGCCATTTTGGTCGACACGTTGTTCATCATGGTGGCGTTCTGCCCCACGGCGCTTTCCGCCTTTTCAGACAGATCGGCAGCAAAGTGGGTGTTATTGCGCGTGTTGCTAATGGTGGCGGTGAATTCTTCAACCGATGCTGCTGTTTGTTCAACCGAACTGGCTTGTTCTTCAGTACGCGCGGCCAAATCATGTGTACCCGACATAATTTCGCTGGCACCTCCTGAGATTTGCTCTGCGCTGATACGAATATGACTGACAATGGTCGACATTTTATCCTGCATCTGCTGAATGGCGTTTATTAACTGGCCCATTTCGTCTTTACGTTTTTCATAGAAGCTCGTACTGAGATCGCCATCAGCAACACGGCCAAGAAACGCAATAACGTTTTTTAATGGCACAGTAATGGATTGGATAATAATCCAGCCAATCAACGCAGAGAGAATAACCGCCGCAATAAATATCACCACCATTGAAATTTTAGTGGTGTGATAGGAATCCATAAAGTGTGTGTAGGAACCATTCATCTGCTGCTCTTGCAGTGCAATAAAACGCTGCACTTCAACCGTATAATCCTTTTGTTTACTCGCCAATGCTGTCAGATAATAATCCAGCGCTTTATTAGGATCCTGACTAGTGAGTTGCAAAAATTCATTACGGCCTTCTAAATAAGCTTTGCGTTTATCATCCAAAATTTTGAGATAAGCAATGGAATCGTCATCTGTTGATAGTGCATGGAGTTGACGATAAATCTCCGTAATTTGCCCGGTTGCCCCCTGAAGCTCATTCATGATGGCGCTGCGGCGCTCCGCATTGATTGGGCTGAGCAGCAAAGCCTGTCGCTGAATGGTAGTGTTAATCTCATTGATTAACTGATTGCCCAACGCAATGGTTGGGTAATCATCTTTCATCATGCCGTTGACGCCGGTTTGTGCCATAAACAGCGAATTTAAACCCAGTACCGCGACCAAAAGCAGCATACCGATATTGATGAGCGAAGAAATAATGAGTTTGCTGCGTAATTTAATATTACGTGAAAATCCTTGAACTATGTCCATTTAGAAACCTCAATGATTTTTATTAGTGAGTCATGAAATCCAGGTGTTATTAAAACAAAGAAATGGAGACGCTCCGCGTTCTCATCGGCAGCGTCCCTGCTGTTATCGTCAGCATGCTCACTAACCTTAATGCTTTTACTTAAATATAACTTACTCGTGCAAAACAATTCACTTCCTTTGGAATTGCGCAATTAAACAATTTGATCAGTTATATTAAATTGTTGGCAATAATAGTCACCTGAGTGATCAGTGCGCTTTACTTATTAAACTGAGTTTGTAGCGCTTAATCCTCCGTTTAGATAAACGTAGCGGCTTTTTACTGCAGTTTATGCAATTGCCGTTAACGAGCAATCATTAATAATGTTGGCTATTTTCTCTGCGGGCAGCCAGCAAGCTGCCCGCAGAAAACACTACACCGCGCTTGATGCTTCACTTTCAGCCAGCGAGTCTATCGATTGATTCGCTGCTTCAGGCAAGTCCGCAAGCAGTTTGGCCGCCATTTGCGCTTCCTGTTGCAAGATCCGCTGAAAAATGTCCGCGCCTTCACTGTCATCAGCCTGTCTGGCGGCGGCAATTAACGTGGTGTAAGTCGCAACTTTATAACTACAAAAGACATAGACGCTGACGGCCATCCGTGCGTCCTGCTCAACACGCAGCATATCGCTTGCTGCCTGCCCCACCACAGACAGGCGGCCTAATGCCTCTTTCAATGCCGACCAACTATCGTCATGGCATTTCAGAACCTCTTTCACCTGCAACTGCTGTGCGCGTGATTGCGCAAGATAATGCGCGATGTGACTCCCGATGGAAGAATCACTGTCGAGACGCTCCATCGCTTGTTTTAATAACGTTTCACCGTGCTTCTCCATCGCATGTGCATCACGTAGCCAATCCAGATAAACAGATTCCCTCGTCATTCATTCACTCCTGGTTGATGTGCTTTTAATGAACTACCTTTGGGGATGGTATGCAGTTGCTTAGCAAGCTAACCGCCTCAACGCCGTCGCTAATGGAATTATCTGGAAATAAGCGAAGCGTTAATTAACGAACTAACAATCATCTTAATTAAACGTAGCAAGTAAGCCCTTCTGCGCAAGCCAATCAACGCAGAACTGAGAGGGAGGATTAATATCACCACTTTGCCGCTTCGCTTATATTTACCCTCACAACACTCTTTACTCAACATCTAAAGTGCGCTAACAATCATCATTCAAGTGAGTTTCATCCGCTTATAAACAAAAATCGACTTATCCTTAAACAAACAGTCCGCAAAATAATAAAACTTAAGATTAATCCTGACTTGATTATGGTAAAAACAACGCTACATTTATTTTTGCTTTATGTTGGTACAAATATAATGAGGAGAACGCATGACGGACCCTAACAAGCATCCTGAAGAGGAAGAGAAAAAGACGCAACGTCGTGGGGGCACAGGGAACTTCGCCGAGGACAAGGAGCGTGCAGCTGAAGCAGGCCGCAAAGGCGGTCAGGTAAGTGGCGGCAATTTTAAAAACGATCCGAACCGCGCCGTTGAAGCTGGCCGGAAGGGAGGAAAGATCAGCCGCCGGAAATAACACTATCAATAATTCAACATTGGGTTACGTTCGCTAGCCTTTATCACAACACTCTCCTGACGTGCATTAGCGCTTCGCTTAAATGCGAAATTCGCTACGTTAGGAGGGTTATTCCCATCGCTAACAATAAAAAATCGATCATTTCTTGATCAATCGTTCGTCATTTGCCGCTTCGCTTATCCAGAACTTTTCCTATATATATTAATGATCAATTTAGATCCCAGAATAAATAACCAAACACGAATTAACCAACATATTTGTACACGGAGATTCAAGTTGTACACCTTAGTCAAAATTAAGGTTGGTGATGATTAACTTAATTACAAAAGTGGAGGGGAACTGACCTTCTTGTCGGTGAGGGGATGAAATAACTATTCACTATAAAGACTTTTCCCTCCCCCCTCATTCATACTGACTGGTGTCTGCAAAGCCTTCCGATCAACGTCCTTTCCTTCGGGTCCTTCCAGCTATCGCAAGAATCGAATGACTTTTTTACAGGCTCTTTGATAAAAAGCGTTGACGTGGTAGAACGATAATTCTACTTTTAACCCATGATCAAAAAAACAACTGATACACGGGATAAAATCCTGAAAACCGCCGAAGAGCTCATCTACCAGAACGGTATCCACGCTATGGGCATGGACCTTTTGGTCAAGACCTCTGGTGTCGCCAGAAAGAGTATTTACCGTCATTTCGCGAACAAGGAAGACGTGGCATCCGCCGCGTTAACAGAGCGCGACGAACGGTGGATGCAATGGTTCAGAACAGAGTCTGACAAAGGCAAGACTCCTCAGGAGCGTATCCTGAACATGTTCACTGTTCTGAAGAGCTGGTTCGAGTCCGACGGATTCCGGGGTTGCGCGTTTATCAACACGGCGGGTGAGGTTGGCGATCCTGAAGACCCTGTGCGCCAGATAGCCAAGATGCATAAACAGAAGTTGCTGGATTACGCTCTGGAGCTTACCGAACAGCTGAACGTTGAGCATCCGGAGGATTTGGCTCGACAGTTACTGATCCTGCTGGAAGGCGCGATCACCATGTCATAC
>NZ_DAMDQC010000026.1:0-39348 GCF_032082325.1 Pantoea sp. CTOTU50773
ATGCTGGTGTCGTTTATCTGCTACGCCTTTAACCTGACGCTCAGCACCTGGGTCGGCGGCGTGGCGATGCGCTATCGCCTCTATTCCCGCCTCGGCCTGCCCGGTGGCACCATTACACGCATCTTTTCCATGAGCATCGCCACCAACTGGCTGGGCTATCTCCTGCTGGCGGGCGTGGTGTTTGTCGCCGGCATGGTGCCGATTCCGCCGCGCTGGTTTATTGGCGAAAACACCTTGCGCATTATAGGTGCCGTGCTGTTAGTGCTGGTGGCGATTTATTTGTGGGCCTGTGCCTTTGCGAAAAAACGTCGCTGGACGATAAAGGGGCAACATCTACAGCTGCCGTCGCTGCGGATGGCGCTGATTCAGTTTGCCGTTTCAAGTGCAAACTGGCTGGTGATGGGCACCATTATCTGGCTGCTGCTGGCGCGTCAGGTGGATTATCCGCAAGTACTGGGGGTGCTGCTGATCAGCAGTATTGCAGGGGTGATCATTCATATTCCTGCGGGCATCGGGGTGCTGGAAGCGGTATTTCTGGCGCTGCTGGCTGGCGAGCATGTTTCGCACGGCACCATCATTGCCGCCCTGCTGGCCTATCGCGTGCTGTACTTTATTTTGCCGCTGCTGCTGGCGCTGGTGTTGTATCTGATGCTGGAGAGTCGCGCTAAACATCTGCGGCAGAAGAATGAACAGAAGATGGCCAAATCAGACGCGGGATAATCGGGGAGAAATCACTCGCGCGCGGTGGGCGCCATCAATAGCGCACCCGACAAAATTCTGTGCAGATTTACATTGATGCATGTTGCCTGTCTTGAATTGCGCCCCCTAAAAGCATCCTGTTCGGATGTTGCAGGGGGCGCATTGATACCAGCCAGAAGCGGTGCTGCAGAGTTAACGACGGTTGCCGAAAATACGCAGCAGCATCAGGAACAGGTTGATGAAGTCGAGATACAGCGTCAATGCCCCCATGATTGAGTAGCGACGCAGATTCTCTTTGTCATTGACGTTGATGGTCTCGCCAATCGATTTCAGTTTCTGGGTGTCATAAGCGGTCAGACCGACAAACACCACTACGCCGATATAGGTGATCGCCCACATCAGCGCCGGGCTTTTCAGCCAGAAGTTCACCAGGGACGCCAGCACAATACCAATCAGCGCCATAAACAGCAGGCTGCCAAAGCGGCTGAGATCGCGCTTGGTGGTGTAACCGTAGAAGCTCATGGCACCGAACATGCCCGCCGTCACGAAGAAGGTGCTGGCGATAGAGGAATAGGTGTAGACGAGGAAAATACTCGCCAGCGTCAGGCCCGTTAGCGCTGAATAGAGCATAAACAGCCCGGTGGCTAAGGTACTGCTCAGACGATGCACCATGCCCGACAGCACAAAGACTACCGCCAGCTGCACAATGATCAGCCCGAAGAAGGTGATGCGATTTGCAAACACCAGCTCCATCACCGCCGGCGTGCGCGCTGCAAACCAGGAGACAAACGCGGTCAGCAGCAAGCCGCAGGTCATCCAGCCATAGACCTGCGCCATATATGTCTGCAGCCCGGTTGACGCCTGCTGCACGATTGAATCATTACGTGGATATCGGTCCATGATGCACCTCTTTAAGTTAGACAAACGCTCTAAGTGTGGAGTCTACACCGCATTGCGTCAACGGCGCGTCAAGCACTGCTGATATCGGCCATTTACGCGCTGGGCAAACCAGGCGGTGGTCAGATTGCGGGTGATTTTCGGGCTCTCCAGTTTAATGCCCGGCAGCATCTCGCGCGGCAGGCGTTTACCGGCCATTTTATCAGCCAGAATAAACGTCTGCTTCCAGAGCGTGCTGCTGCTGAAGCTTTCCGTATCGCCCTTCTCCAGGTCGCGACGGATTTCCCGATTGCTCATATCCAGTTGCTTGCTCAGCGTGCGCACCGCTAATTCGGTGGAACCCGCTTGCTCGCTGCCGTACATAATTAAGTCACCATCCAGCGCCAGTTTAATGCCGCTGGCGCGCGCTACGGCTGCCTGAAAAGCGGCGTTGCGGCTGGCGTACCAACCGGCATTGAAATCGGCAAAACGGTACAGCATCTGGCTGTAATCCGCCGGATAGCCGAGCAGATGCATTGTGCCAAAGTAGATGCCGCCGCGACGCGTGAAGACTTCACGGCGAATCGAGCCATCAATCGAATACGGATAACCTTTGGCATGCGCTTCGGCAAATTCAATGCTGACCTGCATCGGGCCGCCGGTGTGAATCGGATTGAGATTGCCAAACAGCTTCTGCCCCATCGGCACCATATCGATGAAATCATCGAAAATTGCGCTCAGCTCTTTCTCACTGCGCACTTTATCCAGTCGCGCGGCGTAGCTTTGGCCGGTGGGCGATTTAATCAGTAAGGCGGTGCGCACCAGGAACGCCGGAACGTGGACTTTGGCGGCGCGGCGATCAATTTCGCCCCAGGCGATTTTCGGTAAACCGGGCACAGGCGCATCGGCATTGAAATTCGATTCCTGATCGGTGACCGCGATCACCGCACAGACGTTACTGGCGCTGGGATCGATCTGCTGGACGCGAAACGCGGTGTAGATGTCGTCTGCCCAGGCGCTTTTTTGGCTGACATCGCTCGGCAGTAACTTTTGAATCTGAGATTTGACGTCGGCAGGTTGCCGCGCGGGGGCCTGCGGTTCTTTTTTGGTACTACATCCGGCCAGTACCAGCGCGGTGAGCAGCGCCGCGCCTTTGAGCATTTTAGTGGTATTCATCTTGTTCCCTGACAGGCCAGCAAAACCCGTACCTTAACGTTTTCAACTCGCTACGGCTATCAGAGCAGGTCGGTTTTACGCGCTACTTCCAGCGTTCGGCGGCTTGATGGTCGCTGTCGCGCGCATCGACCCAACGATCGCCCTGTTCGGTGGCTTCACGCTTCCAGAACGGCGCGCGGGTTTTCAGGTAATCCATGATGAACTCGGTAGCAGCAAATGCGCTACTGCGATGGGCGCTGCTGACGCCAACAAACACAATTTCATCACCAGGGAACAGTTCGCCCACGCGATGGATCACCGTCACCTGCTGCAACGCCCAGCGCTGACGCGCCTCTTCGACTATTTCCGCCAGCGCTTTTTCCGTCATACCCGGATAGTGTTCCAGGGTTAAAGCGGCCACGCTGTCACCGAGATTGTGATTGCGCACTTTGCCGGTAAAGGTGGCCACCGCGCCATCACTGTCATGCGCGGCGAGTTGGCGATACTCCTCGCCGACATCAAAAGGCTCAACGCCAACGCGAATACGAGTGGCCATGCTCATCCTCCGGTGACCGGCGGGAAGAACGCCACTTCATCACCCGCACGCAGCGGATGGCTCATCGGCACCAGCGTCTGATTGACCGCTGCCAGCAATTTGCCGGACTCCAGCGCCAGCGCCCAGCGATCGTTCCTCTCCGCCAGCGCTGCACGCAAGGTTGCTACATCCTGATATTCCGGTTTCAGCTCTAACGCGCTGATGCCGGTCAATTCACGCACCTGGGCAAAAAACAGCACCTTAATCATGTGCCACCGCCTGAAAATCGCCGGATTTGCCGCCGCTTTTGCTGAGCAAACGCAACTGATCGATCACGATATCTTTCTGCACCGCTTTGCACATGTCGTAAATGGTCAGCGCGGCCACCGATGCGGCGGTCAGCGCTTCCATTTCCACGCCGGTTTTTCCGGTCAGACGGCAACGAGAGGTGACGCGCACGCGGTTGTGCTCAGGCTCGGCCACCAGCGTCACTTCCACCTTGCTCAACATCAGCGGATGGCACAGCGGGATCAACTCCCAGGTGCGTTTCGCGGCCTGGATACCGGCGATGCGTGCCGTGGCGAACACATCGCCTTTATGATGGCTGCCGTCGATGATCATCTGCAGCGTTTCCGCGCTCATCAGCACCAGTGCTTCAGCCTGGGCTTCACGCACCGTTTCAGTTTTGCCGGAGACATCCACCATATGGGCTTCACCAGCGGCATTGATATGAGTTAATGATGACATGCTTACAACTTCTTCAAATGAGAGACAAAATTACAGGGACGCGTGCGCGCATCCAACTGTTCTTCAATAATGCGTTCCCAACCGCTACGGCAGGCATTGGTTGATCCCGGCACGGCGAAAATCAGCGTCTGGTTCGCCAGCCCGGCCACCGCGCGTGATTGCAGCGTGGAACTGCCAATCTCTTCGTATGAGATCATCCGGAACAGTTCGCCAAAGCCGTCAATTTCACGGTCGAACAGCGGCAGCAGCGCTTCCGGCGTACTGTTTTTGCTGTTAAATCCGGTGCCGCCATTGACGATCACCACCTGCACATCATCACTGGCAATCCAGCGCGACACGGTGGCGCGAATACGGTAACGGTTGTCAGGCACAATCGCGCGATCCACCACCTGATGCCCGGCTTCTGTCAGTGCCTCACGCAAGTAGTCGCCCGAGCTATCATTGCTGGCATCACGGCTGTCCGAGACGGTCATCACCGCCACATTCAAGGCGACAAACTCGCCGGTAGGTTTACCCATGGCTGTAACTCCTGTGTTTAGCCGCCAATGAATGAGAGGTTTTGTGTGATGCCGGTGTTGCCCTGATGCAGGAAATGCGTCTGCTTTTTCTGCCCGAGACTGTGGGCGATGCGGGCCTGTAGCTCGCCCTGCTGATCGTCGGATGCCAGTAAATCGCGCAGCGAAACGCCGCCGTCGCCGAACAGGCACAGATGAAGATTGCCCATGGCTGACACGCGCAGACGGTTGCAACTGGCGCAGAAATCTTTTTCGTAGGGCATGATCAAACCGACTTCGCCCTGATAGTCAGGATGGCGGAACACCTGCGCCGGACCGTCACTGCGTCCACGCGGCTGAAGCTGCCAACCCTGCATGATCAGCTGATCGCGAATCACCTCACCCGAGATGTGATGACGACGGAACAGATCACCGCCCTCGCCGGTTTCCATCAGTTCGATAAAGCGCAGCTGAATTGGACGGATGCGGATCCAGTCGAGGAAGGTCGCCAGGCTGTAGCTGTTGAGATCGCGCATCAGCACGCTGTTGACTTTGACCTTCTCGAACCCGGCGTCAAACGCGGCATCAATTCCGGCCATCACTTCCGCGAATTTGTCCTGGCCGGTGATGGCGTGAAACTGGCGCGCATCAAGGCTATCGACACTAACGTTAATGTGAGTGAGCCCGGCATCACGCCACGCGCGCACGTCTCGCGCCATTCGGTAACCGTTGGTGGTCATGGCGATCTGGCGAATGGCGGCGTTTTCACGCACTGCTGCGATGATATCGGTGAAGTCGCGGCGCATAGAGGGTTCGCCGCCGGTGAGACGCACTTTTTCCGTGCCCGCGGCCGCAAAGGCACGCGTCACGCGGCGAATCTCGTCCAGCGAGAGGAAACTTTTGTTGTGATTACCGTTCGGTTTATAACCATCGGGTAAACAGTAGGTACAACGGAAGTTGCAGACATCCGTGACCGACAGGCGCAGATAGTAGAAGCTGCGCGCATAGGCATCTGTAAATTGTGGCACCTGAACACCTTTCCAAATACGGGAGATGCAGTCATTTCTTTCTGCACCCTGGCAGCGATGCTGCGGCCAGGCATCCATATCGTTATGACTTAGGCATGCAAGGCTTGGGAGTCTGTTGTCATTATGGACAACACGGTTAATTCGAATGGTAGCGCGATTTCTCTCTCGCATCCATCAGTGAATTTCGCTATATATATTGATACATAACGTTTTTTTCACCGCATTTTCGCCGCAGGATACGGTAAAATGCGCGACAGATATTGATACACATCACTTCAACTGCATGACAACCTGCAGTTGTCCGTTAAAAGGAACAGCATGAATCGTACCCTGGCAGATTTGGATCGCGTGGTAGCACTGGGCGGTGGGCACGGCCTGGGTCGTGTGATGTCGGCGCTGGCACCGCTGGGCTCACGCCTGACCGGCATCGTGACCACCACCGATAACGGCGGATCCACCGGACGCATTCGTCGTTCGGAAGGCGGTATTGCCTGGGGAGATATGCGTAATTGCCTGAACCAGTTGATCATGGAACCGAGCGTAGCCTCGGCAATGTTTGAATACCGTTTTGCCGGTAACGGCGAACTGGCCGGTCACAACCTCGGTAATCTGATGCTCAAAGCGCTCGATCACCTTAGCGTGCGGCCGCTGGAAGCCATCAACATCATTCGCAATCTGCTCAAAGTCGATGCCTTCTTGATTCCGATGTCGGAGCAACCGGTAGACCTGGTGGCGCAGGATTGCGAAGGCAATATGGTGTATGGCGAAACGGCAATTGATGAAATGAAGCTACCGCCGCAAGAGTTGATGCTGCATCCCAATGTCACTCCCACTAAAGAAGCACTGGATGCGATTGCGGAAGCGGATTTGATCCTGATTGGCCCAGGCAGTTTTTACACCAGCCTGATGCCAATTCTGCTGATGGAGGAGATGGCACGCGCGCTGCGCCGTACGCCCGCCACCATGGTGTTTATTGGCAATCTTGGACGTGAGTTAAGCCCGGCCGCCAGCCTGACGGTGGCGGATAAACTGGCGATGATGGAAAAAGCCATCGGCAGGCGAGTGATAGATGCCGTGGTGGTCAGCCCGTCAGCGGACGTCAGCGGCGTGGAAGATCGCCTGATTGTACGCGAACCGCTGGAGGCCGCCGATATCAAGTATCGTCACGATCGCCAGCTGCTGCGAATTGCGCTAGAACACGCGATTCAGGCAGTTTAACCTCGCGCGGGCAGTACGCATAAATGCGCACCCTACGAGGGCGAATTTTAAGGATCTTACGTAGGGTCGCAATTCAGGTACGACCTGGCACATGGGTAGCAGATCAGACCGGGCACATAGTTAACACGTATGTGCTCAGTCGATCCGAATGATACGTCTTTCTGCACCGTCAGGAGGCGGCGATAAACAACTCGCGCAGCTGGTGCAACTGGTCGCGCACACTGGCGGCCTCTTCGAACTCCAGATTCTGCGCGTGCTGCTGCATCTGCACTTCCAGCTCGTGAATTTTCTTCTGCATGGCTTGTGGCGTCAGCGCCAGATAATTGGCCTCTTCTTCTGCCGCCACACGTGAGGCGGTTTTGCCCTTACCGCGCGTTTTCACCACGTTTTTGCCCAGCTCAAGAATATCGGTGATTTTCTTGTTGAGGCCCTGCGGCACAATGCCATTCTCTTCGTTGTAACGCTGCTGCTTCTCTCGACGACGTTCGGTTTCGCCCATCGCGCGTTCCATCGAAGGGGTGATCTTATCAGCGTACAGAATCGCCTTACCGTTGATGTTACGCGCCGCACGGCCAATAGTCTGAATCAGTGAGCGTTCGGAACGCAGGAAGCCCTCTTTATCCGCATCGAGGATCGCCACCAGCGACACTTCCGGCATGTCGAGACCTTCGCGCAGTAAGTTGATGCCCACCAGCACATCGAACTCACCGAGACGCAAATCACGAATGATCTCCATACGTTCAACCGTATCGATATCGGAGTGCAGATAGCGCACCTTCTCGCCGTGCTCCACCAGATATTCGGTAAGATCTTCCGCCATGCGTTTGGTCAGCGTAGTGACCAGCACACGTTCATTGATCGCCACGCGTTTGCGAATTTCTGATAGTAAGTCATCCACCTGAGTGGCGACCGGACGCACTTCCAGAATCGGATCCAGTAGCCCGGTGGGACGTACCACCTGATCAATCACTTCGTCACCGGATTTTTCCAGCTCATAGTTACCTGGCGTGGCCGAAACATAGATGGTTTGCGGTGCCAGCGCTTCAAACTCTTCAAAACGCATCGGACGGTTATCCAGCGCCGAAGGCAAGCGGAAGCCATATTCTACCAGCGTCTCTTTACGTGCGCGGTCGCCGCGATACATGCCGCCAATCTGGGGGATGGTAACGTGCGATTCGTCCACCACCAGCAATCCATCGGCGGGCAGGTAGTCAAATAAGGTCGGCGGTGGCTCGCCCGGACCGCGACCCGAGAGATAGCGCGAGTAGTTTTCAATGCCAGAGCAGTAGCCGAGTTCGTTCATCATTTCGAGATCGAACTGGGTACGCTGGCTGATGCGCTGCTCTTCCAGCAGTTTATTGTTCTCCAGCAGCACCTTGCGACGATCCACCAGCTCGACTTTGATCTCTTCCATCGCCTGCAGAATACGTTCGCGTGGCGTCACGTAGTGCGTTTTCGGATAGATAGTGAAACGCGGGATCACGGACTCAATCTGCCCGGTCAATGGATCGAACAGCGACAGACGCTCAACTTCTTCGTCAAACAGTTCGACACGCAAGCCGATGTCGTCGGATTCAGCCGGAAAGATGTCGATCACTTCGCCACGCACGCGGAAGGTGCCACGCTGGAACACCTGATCGTTGCGGGTATACTGCAGTTCCGCCAGACGGCGCAGAATGCTGCGCTGGTCGATAATCATGCCGCGCGTAAGGTGCAGCATCATTTTCAGATAGAGATCGGGATCGCCCAGGCCGTAAATCGCCGAGACCGAGGCCACCACAATCACATCACGGCGCTCCAGCATCGCTTTGGTGGCTGAGAGACGCATCTGTTCAATGTGCTCGTTCACCGCCGCATCCTTCTCAATGAAGGTGTCAGAACTCGGCACATAGGCTTCAGGCTGGTAGTAATCGTAATAAGAGACAAAAAACTCCACGGCGTTATCCGGGAAGAACTCTTTCATTTCACCGTATAACTGCGCCGCCAGCGTTTTGTTTGGTGCCATCACCATCGTCGGGCGATTGAGATCGGCAATCACGTTGGCGATGGTAAAGGTTTTACCCGATCCGGTTACCCCCAGTAGGGTTTGATGTGCGAGACCATCCTCCAGCCCCTCTTCAAGACGACGAATGGCCTCGGGCTGGTCGCCTGAAGGTTTGAAATCAGAGTTGAGTTTGAAGGCTTTACTCATGGTTTTGCGGTTCCTGCAGAAGATGTCAGCGAGCAGGCTGATAATTCTACTCTGCTATGACGAATTTGCCAGAAAAAAATACTGGATATATTTACAGATATCTTGCACGATAACGGGGAAAGCAGCTGTCTCGCTTCAGTGCAATTTAAGCGGCAAAAGGCAAAAGCTTGTTGCGCAAGGTTATCCCCAGAGCCGTGACGCTTTTAACATTTGTCAAGAGAGCGTCATTAAATTGCAGTCCGATGACAAGGCAGAAAAATCTCAGGCTTGCTTTTAATTAACCTGCTGATTTTATTGGTAATGAGTTCAAAGTCCAGTTTCGCAGCATAATGTATGCAGGCCGCGTATTTCCTCGCTTTCACGCGGTTTTCAGTCGCTAATGCACAAGGTTATCCACAGGAATAGTGGATAACTGAATCCAGCCCCGAGCCCATCAGCTGTGTATAATTTTCCCCGCTCTTATCCTGGCGTGCGAAATATTTTTTTTTTCGTTTTTTTTCCGCCTGCCTTAAACCGCTTTAACTATCCTTTTGGCAAGTCAAGCACCATTGTTCTCGTAAATACCGTGCCTTAAGACCACTTATTTCTTCAGTGATTGCCTTATCAATGAACAGATGCACCAGAAACGTTAAGCATTCAGCACCGTCAAAGTGCAGTCAGGTTATTACTCAGCGGGATTATTAAGTATTTCTCACCTTTTAAGCCCGTTTCGCTGGATTCTGACACAGAATATCCCGTTCCATTAACCTGGCCTGGTAATTGCAGTAGTTTAACGATGGAGTGACGAGTCCATACGGCTTGCCTTGCAGGCCATCAACAGCAGTGTCCACCTTAATCGTGCACGACTGTATGCCAGACGACACAGAGCGGAAGCATTCAGGCAAATAATCTGGAAGGAGTATGTCAGATGCTGAGTTTACGTTCGGTGAATCAGTTTTACGGTCACAACCATATCCTGTGGGATGTGGATCTCGATCTGCCGCCCGGCACCTGTACGGGTGTGCTGGGCAGTCCAGGCATGGGCAAAACCACGCTGGTGAACTGCATTATGGGTCGCTTGCCCATTAACAGTGGCTCAATGATCTGGCAGGAAGATGGCTCGCCACCCGAGAATTTGTTGCTGCAGCCCGCCGAACAGCGTGCGCGCATGGGAATTGGCTATGTGCCGCAAGGTCGCCATATCTTTTCGCAGATGAGCGTGGAAGATAATTTAATGATCGCGCTGATGGCCGCTCAGGACGATCGCAGCCGTGCCATTCCTGAAATGGTGTTTGACCTGTTCCCGGCACTCTATTCCTTGCGTCATCAGCGCAGTGGCGAATTGCCGATGGATCAACAGCAGCAGCTGGCACTGGCGCGAGCATTGGTGCTGCAACCTAAACTGCTGATTCTGGATGAGCCGACCGAAGGAATGTCGCCGTGGCTGGAAGAGGAGATGGGCAACCTGATACGCCGTCTTAATCGCGATTACGGCCTGACCATTTTACTGCTGGAGCAGCATGTCTCCTTCATCCGCCGCGTGGCAGACTATTTCCTGCTGCTTCACCGTGGTCGCAATGTGGCGCAGGGTAAAGTCGCTTTGCTGGATGATGTGACGGTGAATAAGTGGCTGACAGCGACATGATGATGTGGTCGCCATCGATGAACTGCAGCCAAAATGTTGCATCACATTCTGACATTGAAGGTGCTGGTCTATGGCGGCCCTACGGACGAAATGATGTCAGGTGCGCACTGTTGCGTACCTGACATCGAATCGCCATCCATAACGATCCTACGGGCGATATGAAGTAGAGTGCGCATGAATGCGCATCTGAAACAGGCTCATGACTGCGGCAACGTTAAATACTGACCGCACTCGGCCTGTTGTGCTTCGCTGTCCAGATAGGGAATTTCACCGAGGAACGGTGCATCAATACGTTGACGCAGCGTGGCCATGTACTCGGCATGTCGTTTACCTGGCGGCTGAATATCATTGGCAATCCAACCGGCTAACCGCAACCCTCGCGCCTTCACCGCTTCCGCTGTCAGCATCGCGTGGTTAATACAACCTAGCTTCACCCCCACCACCAGAATCACCGGCAGTTGTTCCGCTTCGACCCAGTCAGCATAGGTCTGCGTCTCGGATAATGGCGTAAACCAGCCGCCCGCACCTTCAACCAATACCCATTCGGCCTGCTGCTCCAGCGCACGCAATCCGGCTGACAGCGCAGAAAACGCAATCGGCCTGCCCTCTTCCGCGCTGACAATATGCGGTGACGTCGGCTCGACAAATGCCAGTGGATTCACCTGCTCATAGCTGAGCGCCAGGCTGCTGTAGCGCTGCAACGCCAGCGCATCACTGTTACGCACGCCCTCTGGGGTGATCTCGCAGCCCGAGGCCACGGGCTTGTATCCTGCGGTGTGTAAACCTGCTGCGCTTGCCGCCTGCAACAGTGCGCCACTGGCGACCGTTTTGCCCACTTCGGTATCCGTTCCGGTAATAAACCAGCGTGTCATTTGCTCAAAACTCCGTACATCAAGTGATAACTAAGACGATAACCCTGCGTATCCTGCGGCCAGTGCTGCTCCAGTTGCGTGAGCTGCGAGCGTGTGAGCGGCTGTGCGCCACGGCCGTCGTGCAGATGCGTAGCACCAATGCCTTTCAAAGAACGCATGGCACTCAGCGCGCTGGGGAAATGCAACGTGATAGTCTGCGGCTGGCACTGCGCCGGTAAGCCTGTGAGAGCGGCAGAGAACTGCGCTGCGCTGAGAAAACGATTGGCGTGCTGACGGCCATCTAACCGAGCCCAGGCTTCATGCACTTCATGCAGGGAGCCATCGAGCAAGGTTGAGAACAGCACGCTGCCACCCGGCCGTGTGACGCGCAAAAACTGCTGCAACGCCAGGCGCAGATCGCTGCTCCACTGCACCGCCAGATTGCTCCACACGCCATCGACGCACGCATCCGGCAGCGGCAGGTTATCGATATCGCCTTGCAGATAGTGCTGCGCCGAGCGCTGCTCACGCGCGGCGTCCAGCATCGCACTGGAGAGATCCAGCGCCGTCAGTTCGCGCCCACGATCGCGCCAGTAGCGGCTGTACCAACCGGTGCCACAGCCCGCATCCAGCAGATGCGGCCCGAAGCCCGCGGGTGCCAGCGCCAGTAGCGCATCGCCGCTCTGCCGTTGCAGCTCGGCATGCTGCTCGTAATGCTGTGCGGCACGGCCAAACGCTTTGGCGACCGCCTGCTTGTTAACCTGCAGCGTCATACAGCGCCTCCAGCAGACGATCAATATCGTCGTTATGATGGGCAGCAGTGAGCGTAATGCGCAGCCGCGCCGTGCCCGGCGGCACCGTTGGCGGCCGAATGGCGCTAACCCAGCATCCCGCTTGTGCCAGTCGTTGTGACAACGCCAGCGCCGCGCTGTTTTCCCCGACGATCAACGGCTGAATAGCACTGGCTGATGGCATCAGTTGCCAGGGCAAATCAGCGGCACCCGCCCGGAATCGCGCAATATGACTATTCAGCCGCTCACGCAGTTCATCGCCCTGCTGGATCTGGTGCAGCGCCGCCAGCAGCGCACAACACTGTGCCGGTGGCATCGCGGTGGAGTAGATCAGATGGCGTGAAAACTGCTCGACGTAATCCGCTGTGGCATCGTCACTCAGCAGCGCTGCACCGCTGACGCCAAAGCCCTTGCCAAACGTGACAATCAGCAATTCCGGCTTCACACCCTGCTGCCAGCAACTGCCGCGCCCCTGCTCACCGTGCACGCCAATGCCGTGCGCATCATCCACCAGCAGCCAGCCGTTGGCACGGCGCGTCTCTTCAGCAAGGGAAGCGAGCGGTGCGCTGTCGCCATCCATGCTGAATACGCCTTCGGTCACCACCAGCGTACCGCCTTCCGACGGGCTAGCCAGCAGTTTTGCCAGACTCTCCGGCTGGTTGTGCGCAAAGCGGCGTAGTGTGGCCGGGCTGTGGCTGGCAGCATCCAGTAATGAAGCATGCGCCAGCTTATCAGCAAGAATGCGATCCTGCTTTTCAGCCAGCAGGTGGATCACCGCCTGGTTAGCGGCAAAGCCAGAGATAAACAGCAGCGCACGCTTGTAACCCAGCCAGTTAGACAGTTGCTCTTCTAACTGCGCATGATGACGGCTATAGCCCGTCACATGACCCGACGCGCCCGCTCCCGCACCCGCTTCTGCTGCGCCCTGTTGCCAGGCCGCAATCACCGCTGGATGCTGGCTCAGCCCGAGATAATCATTGCTGGAGAAGTGACGGTATGAACGCCCCTCCAGCGTTATCTCACGCACGCTGTTGTGTTCAACCCGGCGTCGCAGACGCCAGCCATCGGCATCACGTCGCGCCGCCAGCGCCTGTTCGATGCGAGATGACCAGCCCATCACACCGCCGCGTTGTAGAACTGCTCGGTATCAGCGTGCACCAGCTGCTCACTGAGCTGATACTGCTGTTCGTTATCACCGGCGGTAGTGGCGGTATGTTCTGGATTCAGGCCCAGCTTGCGGAACAGGATCAGATCTTTGTCCTCTTCCGGGTTTGGCGTGGTCAGCAGCTTGCAGCCGTAGAAAATCGAGTTAGCACCGGCCATAAAGCACATCGCCTGCGTCTGTTCGCTCATCTGTTCACGACCTGCGGACAGGCGGACGTGCGACGATGGCATCATGATGCGCGCCACGGCGATGGTGCGGATAAAGTCGAACGGCTCAACGTCATCGTTATCGGCCAGAGGCGTGCCTTTGACTTTCACCAGCATGTTGATTGGCACGCTTTCTGGCGGTGTCGGCAGGTTCGCCAGCTGCACCAGCAAGCCAGCACGATCTTTCACGGTTTCACCCAGGCCGACGATGCCGCCAGAGCAGACTTTGATACCTGCGCCGCGCACTTTATCCAGCGTATCCAGACGTTCCTGATAGCTGCGCGTGGTGATGATGCTGCCGTAGAATTCCGGCGAGGTATCGAGGTTGTGGTTGTAGAAATCCAGCCCGGCGCTGGCCAAACGCTCCGCCTGGGTGTTATCCAGCGTGCCCAGCGTCATGCAGGTTTCCATGCCCATGGCTTTAACGCCCTGCACCATCTGCTCCAGATACGGCATGTCGCGTTCGTGCGGGTTTTTCCACGCAGCGCCCATGCAGAAGCGGCTCGATCCTGCCGCTTTGGCTTTACGCGCCGACTCCAGCACCGCTTCCACTTCCATCAGCCGCTCGGACTCCAGCCCGGTTTTGTAGCGCGCACTCTGCGGGCAGTATTTACAATCTTCCGGGCAGGCACCGGTTTTGATCGACAGCAGCGTACTGACCTGCACCTGACGCGGGTCAAAATGCTGACGGTGAACTTGCTGCGCTTCGAACATCAGCTCAAGGAAAGGTTTATCGAACAGAGCCTGGGCTTGTGTCAGTGTCCAGCGGTTTGCCATTGCTTACTCCAAAAAAAAGGGGTTCATCCCGACGATTAACGTGGTTATACTTGTAAACTAAATCTTTTCAAAATGGTTTACAAGATTGATGTTCTCCCAAGACGACCTCAACTTTGACCGCCAGCATATCTGGCATCCTTATACGTCAATGCGCGATCCCCTGCCCTGTTATCCGGTGGTGGCAGCGCACGGTTGCCAGCTTCAATTGGCCGATGGACGTGAACTGGTCGACGGTATGTCGTCATGGTGGGCAGCGATTCATGGCTATAACCATCCGCGCCTCAATCAGGCGATGCAGCAACAAATGGCACAGATGTCGCACGTGATGTTTGGCGGCATTACCCATCCGTCGGCAGTGGCATTGAGCCGTCAACTGGTCGAGATGACCCCTGAAGCGCTGGAGTGCGTGTTCCTCGCCGATTCGGGGTCGATTGCCGTTGAAGTATCGATGAAAATGTCGTTGCAGTACTGGCTGGGGCGCGGTGAAACGCGACAGAAATTCCTGACGTTAAAACGTGGCTATCACGGCGATACTTTTGCCGCGATGTCGGTGTGCGATCCGGAAAATTCGATGCACAGTCTGTGGCGCGGCTATCTGCCCGAGCATCTGTTTGCCGCTGCGCCGCAGTGCGGTTTTGATGACGAGTGGAACGATGCGGACTTCGCTGATTTCGCCCGGTTAGCCGAGACGCACCATCGCGACATTGCCGCGGTGATCCTTGAACCGATTGTGCAAGGCGCAGGCGGTATGCGTTTCTATCACCCGCGCTACCTGCAACAGGTGCGTGAGCTGTGCGACCGCTACGGTATCCTGCTGATTGCCGATGAAATCGCCACCGGCTTTGGCCGCAGCGGCAAGCTGTTTGCCTGTGAACACGCCGGGATTACGCCAGATATTCTCTGCCTCGGTAAAGCGCTGACCGGCGGCACCATGACGCTCTCCGCCACGTTGACCACGCGCGAAGTGGCCGACACCATTAGCCGCAGTGCGGCAGGTTGCTTTATGCATGGCCCGACCTTTATGGGCAATCCGCTGGCTTCTGCGGTGGCCGTTGAAAGCCTGACGATGATCAACGAGGGACTTTGGCCTGCGCAGGTGGCGGCGATTGAACAGCAACTGCGTCGTGAGCTGCTGCCGTTGCGTGAACATCATGCGGTGGCCGATGCGCGTGTGCTGGGCGCGATTGGTGTGATTGAAACGCGTTCACCGGTCAATATGGCGGCGCTGCAGCAGTTCTTTGTCGAACGTGGCGTGTGGATCCGTCCGTTCGGCAAGCTGATCTATCTGATGCCACCTTATCTGATTTCTGCCGCAGAGTTGGCGCAGTTAACCCAGGCGGTGCGCGCGGCATTGGACGTTGAGGCACATTTCCTGGCCTAAGCGAACTGGAAGTGGCGCGCGTTTTCCACCATGATGGAGAGCACACTGCACAACGGAAAAAGGAGAAGTCATGCGCGTAGTTAGCCAGGATTTTAAAGACGGCGATAAAATGCCCGAACGTCACGTTTTCAATGGGATGGGACGTCAGGGTGACAATCTGTCTCCCCATTTGGCGTGGGATGAGGTGCCTGCAGGGACAAAGAGCTTTGTCGTGACCTGCTTCGATCCGGATGCCCCCACCGGTTCTGGCTGGTGGCACTGGGTAGTGGCAAATATTCCGGCTGACGTCACCGAGCTGCCACAAGGTTCCGGTTCAGGCGTGGTCGAGCTGCCGCAGGGTGCGATTCAAACCCGTGCCGACGTCGGTCAAACCGGTTACGGTGGCGCAGCACCACCACAGGGTGATCCGCATCGCTATATCTTTACTGTGCACGCGATGGACACCGATAAGATTGATGTCGACGCCGGCGCGAGCGGCGCCATGGTCGGCTTTAATGTGCACTTCCATGCACTGGCAAGCGCGTCGATCACAGTTCTGTATTCTTAAAATGAGAACGGCGCCGAATGGCGCCGTTTTATCATCAATCCAGGGTGTGAATCACCACCCACATCGGGCCTTGTCCCACCGCGTAACGCGCCAGCGGTTGCAACAGACCGCGATCGGCAATCTTGTAGACTTCGATATGGTGCGACTTCTGTCCTGCCGCCACCAGATACTGACCGCTGTTATCAATATTGAAGCCGCGCGGCTGGGTTTCGGTTGGCTGATAACCTTCAATCGCCAGCACTGAACCATCTTCGCTGATGCTAAATGCAGTAAGGGTGCTGCTGGTGCGGTCACAGGCATAGAGGAAACGGCCGTCTGGCGTGATATGGATATCAGCCGCCCAGCGCGTGTCGCTGAAATCTTTTGGCATCATATCCAGACTCTGCACACGCTCAACCTGACCATGCACGTTGTTCAGTGCCCACACATCCACGGTGCTATCAAGTTCATTCACCACATAGCCGTACGCGCCATTTGGATGGAATGCCATATGGCGCGGACCCGCACCTTCAACTGTGGTGACCTGTGCTTGCTCGCGCGGTGCCAGAGTGCCATCGGCGTTAAGCTGGAACAGGCAAATACGATCCTGCTTCAGTGCTGGCACAAACAGCGTTTGGTTGCTGAGATCGATATTGGCTGAATGGCAGCCATCCATGCCGCCAATCACCTGGCTTGGGGCTTGCGGCAAACCATCGCTGTCGATCGGGCTGATGCTGACGCATGCATCATTGTAAGAACCGCAGAACAGGAATTTACCCTGGCGATCGGTCGAAATATGCGTTGGGCTGCCCGGCAGTGGCGCTTCACCCGCCAGACTCAGAGAACCGTCGGCCGCAATGCGATACGCTAATACGCGAAAATTCGGACGAACACCGACATAGAGGAAATCTTTCTTCGGGCTCACCACCATCGGCTGCACCTGACCGGCCACATCCGTGACCTGCAATAACGTCAGTGCGCCATCTTCCTGCAACTGCCACGCATGGATCTGCTGGCTCTCGGGACTGGCGGTATACACGACTTGTTTCATGCGTTTTTCCTTATTCGCTGCCTGATGAAAGGGATAACTGTAGCGCGTTTCATTTTGCCGCGCTGGATTCATTTGTGCCCTGTTTTTTGTCTCAGGGCCGCTGCCGGGTGTAGACTCAATGCTTTGCTAACTCCCGGACGGAAAGTGTAATGAGCTACCGCGTAATCGCCCTTGACCTCGACGGCACCCTGCTGACCCCTACTAAAACCATTTTGCCTGAATCGATCGAAGCTTTAGCCCGCGCACAACAGGCGGGGGTCAAAGTGCTGATTGTGACCGGTCGCCACCACTGCGCCATTCATCCTTTTTATCAGGCGCTGCAGCTGGATACACCCGCAATCTGCTGTAACGGCACCTACTTGTACGACTATCAGGCGAAAAAAGTATTGGCTTCCGATCCGCTGGAAAAAAGCCAGGCGAGCCGCGTGATTGAGATGCTCGATCAGGAGAACATTCACGGCCTGCTGTATGTCGATGATGCGATGCTGTATCAGGAGCCGACGGGCCACGTGACGCGCACTCTGAACTGGGCACAATCTCTGCCGGAAGCGCAGCGTCCGCTGTTCCTGCAGGTGCCAAGCCTGGCGCAGGCAGCGCTGGATGCAAAATCCATCTGGAAGTTCGCCCTCTCCCATCCTGACACCCGTGCATTACAGCAGTTTGCTGAGCGCACCGAAGCGGAACTCGGTTTGGCGTGTGAATGGTCGTGGCACGATCAGGTGGATATTGCTCAGGCAGGCAACAGTAAAGGTAAGCGTCTGGCGCAATGGGTAGAAAGTCAGGGCTTGAGCATGCAGGATGTGCTGGCGTTCGGCGATAACTACAACGATCTCAGCATGCTGGAACAGGTCGGTTTAGGCGTGGCGATGGGCAATGCTGATGACGCGATTAAAGCGCGCAGCAAAAAGGTGATTGGCACCAATTTGGAGCCAGGTATTGCCGAAGTGATTTATCAGGAAGTCCTGTAAGCACAGGATGTTCGCGGTGCGCACCACGGCGCACCTTGCGAATGCTTAAGGTGCGGCCGCTGCTGCACCTGATTGTTAATAATGAGGGTCACACCGGGTGCTTTCATCCGCACATCGCACACATTTTGTCTGATCGCCCTTGATGACCCTAAGGTCAAGCCGTGATCGCCACGCTCTTAATTTGCGCATACAGCCATTGATCGGGCCGGATCCCCAGCTCATCTCGCGCCCACGGCGAAATTCGCGCCCACAGTTCGCTAATGCCAATGCGCAACTTCACTTCCACCTGATCGTCAATCTCCAATAACTCGACCACCTGAGCCGGCAGGATATTGCGCACCGAGGTGTTTTGCGGCGGCTGCAAGGCCAGCGACACATCACCAGAAGCGATACGAATGCGCAGTGCGGTTTTCAGCGGCTGGTTGACGCGGCTTACCCAAATATGCTGATCCCCCAAAGAGAGTGCCGTCATCGGGTAATCGGGATGCTGTTCCAGAACCTGCACTCTGAGCACGCTGCTGCGATCGGCTATCGGCAGCCACGGGCGCATGGCTGCACTGCTCCACACCTTCTCCAGCGAACCAAAGGCTTTGACTTTGCCGCTGTCGAGCACCAGCACGTTGTCCGCCAGTTGCAGAATTTCATCCAGGCTGTGCGAGACGTAGAGAATCGGAATATCGACCTGTTTCGCCAGCTTTTGCAGATACGGCATCAGTTCGCGTTTGCGTGGCAGATCCAGTGACGCCAGCGGCTCATCCATCAATAAGATGTCGGGCGCGGTAAGCAGTGCACGGCCAATCGCCACGCGCTGTTTCTCGCCGCCTGACAACGAGGCCGGAAAACGGCTCAGCAGAGGCTCAAGGCCCAGTAATGCCACCAGCGCGTTAAACTGCGGCTTCATGGCAGCAGCCATGCCATATTGCAAATTGCCGCGCACCCGATAGTGCGGAAACAGCCGAGCGTCCTGGAACACATAGCCAACGCGGCGTTTTTCCGGCGGCAGATTGACCTGCGTCGCCGAATCAAACAGCAGACGATCGTTGAGCTGAATCTGGCCGCTTTGCGGCTGTGTCAAACCGCCAATCGCGTTGATCAGCGACGTTTTGCCCGCACCGGATACACCAAAAACAGCCGTAATGCCGCTGCCGGGAACCTGCACGTTGACGTTCAGTTGGTGATCGCCCAGCAACTGGGAAATATTGAGATTAAGCATCAGGCTGCCCCCAGCCGCTTACGGCCCCAACGTGCCAACAGCTCAGAGGCCACCAGCGATAACAGCGCCAGCGCAATGGCCACCGCACACAAGCGTGCGGCAGTGCCTTCTGCGCCGGGGGTTTCAATCAGGGTGAACATCGCCGAGGGAATGGTGCGCGTCTCGCCGGGGATATTCGAAACGAAGGTGATGGTGGCGCCAAACTCACCCAGTGAACGGGCGAAAGCGAGAACGGTACCGACAATGATGCCCGGTAGCGTAAGCGGCAAGGTGATAGTGAAGAACACGCGCCAGCGACCGGCACCGAGCGTGCGTGCTGCCTGTTCCAGTTTGGTATCCACCGCTTCCAGTGCCAGACGAATCGCCCGCACCATCAGCGGAAAAGCCATCACGGCCGAAGCCAGTACCGCCCCACGCCAGCTAAAGGCCAGGGTGAAACCGAACCAGTCGTAAAGCCACTCGCCGATGAATCCACGTCGGCCCAGTGCAATCAGCAACAGATATCCCACCACCACCGGTGGCAATACCAGCGGCAAATGGATAAGACTGTCGAGTAAGGTTTTACCTGGAAACCGGCAACGTGCCAGAATCCAGGCCATCATGATGCCAAACGGCAAGCTAAACAGCACCGCTACGCTGGAGACTTTTAAGCTGAGAAACACGGCCTGCCATTCGGGATCACTGAGTATCATTTCTTCGGCGCAAATCCATACTGTTTAAACACAGCAGCGGCGTCCGGCCCCTGCAAATATTTGTAGAAGGCTTCAACCGTTGCGTTCTGATGATCTTTTACCACCGCCATCGGATATTCCACTGGCTTGTGGCTATCGTCCGGGAAGCGTCCTACTACCTGCACTTTGTCACTGGCAACCGCATCAGAACCGTACACGATGCCATACGGTGATTCATTACGTTCGACCAGCGCCAATGCGGCACGGACGTTGTTAGCCGGTGCAAGCTGCGGCGACACCGTATCCCACGCGCCCAGCTTTTGCAGCGCTTCTTTGGCATAAATCCCGGCCGGGACATGATCCGGATCGCCCACCGCCAGACGTTCGCCTTTCAACAAACTTTTCCAGTCAGTTTTTGCATTGATAGTCACCGCTTTTGCGCTGTCGCTTTTCGGTGCCACCAACACTAAATCATTGCCCAGCAAGGTGTAGCGGGTGTTCTCCACCACACTCTTTTTATCCACCGCATAGTCCATCCACTGCTGATCAGCAGAGATAAACAGATCGGCCGGTGCCCCCTGTTCGATCTGGCGCGCCAGCGTCGAGGATGAAGCGAAGGACGATACCACTTCAACGCCGCTCTTTTTCTGATATTGCGTGGCAATATCCTGCATCGCATTGGTTAACGATGCCGCAGCAAACACGGTGATCTTCTCTGCCGCCACAGCGTGACCGGCCATGGAAACAGTCAGTACGGTAATAGCAGCCCAGCGGTAATTGATTTTCAGCATTTTTTACTCCTTGTTACGTTATATATTCGATAATACAACGTGGGAACAAATGCTGTCATGAACTTAATATCGGCAGGATTGAGGGGAAGTTAAAGAAAAAACGCCCGCTGAGTGCGGGCGCTTGTAAAATCAGTGTTGCGAGCTGTTGGCAGGACGATCGTCGCGGCGGCCAAATTTGGAGATGACGTTGAACACTTCACCCAGGCCGTAAATCAGACCGAGCATAATGGCCATCACAATTGGCACCATGATGACAGCCACAGCCAGGCTTTTAATCAGTTCCAGCATGGAAACCTCACGCAGAAAATAAAAAAGTGATTGTAACGGTTAGGGAAAAAAACGCACTGCCCTTTTCGTGCTTTTACTTTTGGCCTTACACTTGTCGTACTCACTTAAGGAGCTGACATGCAGGCAGAACTTTCTCTTCACATTCGTCTTCAGCAGAAGCTGTTTGCCGACCCTCGTCGCATCGAACTGCTGAAACGCGTGCAGGAAACCGGCTCCATCAGCCAGGGCGCTAAATTAGCGGGCATCAGCTACAAAAGTGCCTGGGATGCCATCAACGACATGAATCAGATGGCTGATAAAACCTTAGTCGACCGTGCCACCGGAGGCAAAGGCGGCGGCGGCGCGCAGCTGACGCGCTATGGCGAGCGTCTGATTCAGCTGTTTCACCTGATGGAGCAGATCCAGCAGAAAGCTTTTGATGCGCTGCAAAACGACAGCCTGCCGCTCGACAGTTTACTGGCGGCGATTGCGCGTTTCTCCCTGCAAACCAGTGCGCGCAATCAGCTATTTGGCACGGTGATGGCGCGCGATCACCATCAGGTGCAGCAGCACATTGAGGTTCAGCTGGCCGACGGCGTCACGCGTTTGCAGGTGGCAATCACCGAACGCAGTGCCGAACGTCTGCAGCTCGACAGTGGCAAAGAGGTGCTGGTGCTGATCAAAGCACCGTGGATTCAGGTGAGCCGGGATGTGGTAAACAGCGATAATCAATTGCAGGTAACGATCAGCGCCATCGAGCCAGGTGAACAGGTCAGCGAAGTGTTGATGACATTGCCGAGTGGTGAAACCCTGTGTGCAACGGTGAACAACGCGCAGGTGCAACAGCAGAATCTGCAGCCGGGCGACAGAGTAACCGCCAGTTTTAATGCGGAACACGCCATCATCGCCACACTGCTCTGAAAACCAGGCCATGATTTGACTTCGTCTGCGTCGCTCGCTACAACTGAGTAACACGATGCATAAAACGGAATGAATCATGGCTTCATTGCAAATTTCGCAAGGCATATTTCACCTTAGCGACACCCGAGCACTGTCCCTCAACGATCTGACTCTTAAAAGCGGCGAAAGCTGGGCCTTCGTCGGCGCCAACGGCAGCGGTAAATCCGCCCTGGCGCGCGCACTTTCTGGTGAACTCTTGCCGGGTAAAGGCGCGGTTACCCAGGACTTTCAGCGTCGCACGCGCCTCTCGCTGGAGCAGCTGCAAAAGCTGGTGGCGCAGGAGTGGGAACGCAACAACACCGATCTGCTGAGTGAAGGCGAAGACGATACTGGCCGCACCGCCGCACAGATCATTCAGGATGAAGTGAAGGATGAGGCGAGGTGTCAGGCGCTGGCCCAGCAGTTTGGCATCACCTATCTGCTCGATCGCCGCTTCAAATACCTCTCCACCGGCGAAACCCGCAAAACCCTGCTGTGCCAGGCGCTGATGGCGCAGCCCGATTTATTGATTCTCGATGAACCTTTCGATGGATTAGATGTTGCCTCACGCGCCAGCCTGGCGGAGACGCTGAGCGATCTGCACCAGCATGGCTTTACCGTGGTGCTGGTGCTCAACCGCTTTGACGATATTCCTGACTTTGTGCAACAGGTCGGTGTGCTGGCCGAGTGCACTCTCACCCACGTCGGTGAGCGCCAGGCGATACTGGCAGAAGCACTGGTTGCGCAACTGGCACACAGTGAGAAACTCGACGGCATGGCGTTGCCAGAAGCGGATGCGCCGGATCAGTTGCCGCAGCTGGCGGAAGACGCGCCACGCGTGATTCTGCGTAATGGCGTGGTGTCGTATAACGATAAAGCGGTGATCGACGGGCTGAGCTGGCAGGTGAATCCCGGCGAGCACTGGCAAATTGTGGGGCCCAACGGCGCGGGTAAATCCACTCTGTTGAGTCTGGTGACCGGCGATCATCCGCAAGGCTACAGCAACGACTTAACCCTGTTTGGTATCCGTCGCGGCAGCGGTGAAACCATTTGGGACATCAAACAGCACATTGGTTACGTCAGCAGCAGTTTGCATCTCGATTATAGCGTCAGCTGCAACGTGCGCACCGTGGTGCTGTCCGGCTTTTTCGATTCGATCGGCTTGTATCAACCCGCTTCGGATCGGCAGAAAGCGCTGGCGCGCCAGTGGCTGGCCTTATTGGGTATGGACAATCATCTGGCCGATGCGCCGTTCCACGGTTTGTCATGGGGCCAGCAGCGCCTGGTGCTGATTGCGCGTGCGCTGGTCAAACATCCTACCCTGCTCATTCTGGATGAGCCGCTGCAGGGGCTCGATCCAATTAACCGCCAGCTGGTGCGCCGCTTTGTTGATGTGCTGATTGGTGAAGGACGAACGCAGTTACTGTTTGTCTCACACCATGCCGAAGATGCGCCGCAGTGTATTACTCATCGCCTGAGCTTTGTGAAGCAGGATGAAGGATACGGATTCCAGCAGGATGATTTGCGATAACCTCATCGTCATCAACCCCGCCCCTGCATCGTAGGGGCATATTTATGCTTCAATCCGGTCTTCTGCTAAACCCTTTTACATTGTCGCGTGCGCATTGATATTCACCTCATTGAAAAGCCGATGTAACCGCTACCATTTACCCGCCTGGTATTTCAGCAAACGCGCGTTATAACCCCACAAAATGAGAATCGTCACCTTGTGTAAACGATACCATTTATCCAGACTGGATCACGCTTTGGGGCCCGCCTTTGTGCTACCTTGATCGCAGTGATTTTGATCCGTTTGCCGTTTACCAGGACTCGTTATGGAAAAATTTAATCCGGTTGATCATCCGCATCGCCGTTATAACCCATTGATCGATCAGTGGGTGTTGGTCTCACCGCATCGTGCCAAGCGTCCATGGCAGGGTGCGCAGGAAACGCCTGCGCTGGAACAACTGCCTGCGCACGATCCTGATTGCTTCCTGTGTGCCGGCAACACCCGCATCACCGGGGATAAAAACCCCGATTATAAAACCACCTATGTTTTCACCAACGACTTTGCCGCGCTGATGACCGATACACCCGATGCGCCGCAAAGCGACGATCTGCTGATGCGCTGTGAGAGCGCACGCGGCACCAGCCGGGTAATTTGCTTCTCACCTGACCACAGTAAAACGCTGCCGGAACTGCCGCTCAGTGGACTGGAAGATATTGTGCGCACCTGGCAAGAGCAGACCGCCGATCTCGGTCAGCACTATCCATGGGTGCAGGTGTTTGAGAACAAAGGCGCAGCGATGGGCTGCTCAAATCCCCATCCGCACGGCCAGATCTGGGCTAACAGTTTTCTGCCTAATGAAGCGCAAAAAGAAGATGATAATCAGCGCCGCTACTTTGACGAAAAAGGTTCGCCGATGCTGGTGGATTACGCCGCACGCGAGCTGAAAGACGGTAGTCGTACCGTGGTGGAGACCGAACACTGGCTGGCCGTGGTGCCATGGTGGGCCGCGTGGCCGTTTGAAACCCTGCTGCTGCCAAAAGCCCACATCAAACGCATCACAGATTTGACCGCTGCTCAGCGCAGCGATCTGGCGCTGGCGCTCAAGCAGCTCACCAGCCGCTATGACAACCTGTTCCAGTGCTCCTTCCCCTACTCCATGGGCTGGCACGGCGCGCCCTTTAACGGCGAAGCCAACGATCACTGGCAGCTGCATGCCCACTTCTATCCACCGCTGCTGCGTTCAGCCACGGTGCGCAAATTTATGGTTGGCTATGAAATGCTGGCCGAAACCCAACGTGATTTAACGGCGGAACAGGCAGCAGAACGTCTGCGTTCTGTCAGCGATATCCATTTCCGCGAGGCGCAATAAATGTCATTAAAGTCCACTACTCAACAGGTTTTCGCTGACACTTTTGGCTATCAACCGACGCACAGCATGCAGGCGCCAGGCCGCGTGAATCTGATTGGTGAGCACACCGATTACAACGACGGCTTTGTGCTGCCGTGCGCCATTGATTACCAGACGGTGATTGCCTGCGCCAAACGTGACGACCGCCAGGTGCGCGTGGTCGCGGTTGATTATGATAATCAGCAGGACAGCTTCTCACTGGATGCGCCGATTGAAGCGTTAAAAGAGCCGATGTGGGCCAACTACGTGCGCGGTGTGGTGAAACATCTGCAGAAGCGTGATGCCAGCTTTGGCGGTGCCGATCTGGTGATCAGTGGCAACGTGCCACAGGGTGCGGGCCTGAGTTCATCGGCGTCACTGGAAGTGGCGGTCGGCACCGTGTTCCAGCAGCTCTATCAGCTGAAGCTGGACGGCGCTGCGATTGCGGTTAACGGTCAGGAAGCGGAAAACCAGTTCGTTGGTTGCAACTGCGGCATCATGGACCAGCTGATTTCTGCGCTGGGTCAGCCCGATCACGCCATGCTACTGGACTGCCGCACACTCGGCACACGCGCCGTCTCGATGCCGGAGGATGTCGCGGTGGTGATCATCAACTCCAACTTCCGCCGCAGCCTGGTGGGCAGCGAGTACAACACCCGCCGTGAGCAGTGCGAAACCGGTGCACGCTTCTTCAACAAACCGGCGCTGCGCGATGTCACGCTGGAAGAGTTTGCCGCGTCGGAATCGCAGCTGGATGCGCTGGTGGCAAAACGTGTGCGCCATGTCATCACCGAAAATGCCCGTACGCTGGAAGCCGCCGATGCGCTGAGCAGTGGCGATCTGAAGCGCATGGGTGAACTGATGGCCGAATCCCACGCCTCAATGCGTGATGATTTTGAAATCACCGTTCCGCCTATCGATCAGCTGGTGGAGATTGTCAAGGCAGAGCTCGGTCCGCGTGGCGGCGTTCGTATGACCGGCGGCGGCTTTGGCGGCTGCATCGTGGCACTGATGCCAACCGAACTGGTGGATCAGGTGAAAGCCGCGGTTGCCGAAAAATACGAAGCGCAGACCGGCATCAAAGAAACCTTCTACGTGTGCAAAGCGTCAGCAGGAGCAGGCAAATGGTAAGCGACGTCAACTCACATGCGCCAGACGGGCAACTGTGGCGCATGACCGTGCTGCGCAATCGCAACGGCATGGTGGTCACTTTTATGGATTGGGGCGCGACCTGGCTCTCCGCGCGCGTGCCGATGCAGGATGGCAGCGTGCGTGAAGCGCTGCTGGGCTGCGCCACACCATCGGACTATCTGCATCAGGATGCTTACCTTGGCGCGACGGTGGGCCGCTACGCCAACCGCATCGCTTCGGCTGAGCTTAAGCCGCTAAATCTGCTGCTGGCCGCTAATCAGGGTGCGCATCAACTGCACGGCGGACCGGAAGGCTTCGATAAGCGCCGCTGGCAAATTGTCAGCCAGAGCGAGACCGAAGTGCACTATCGTATCGATTCACCCGATGGCGATCAGGGTTTCCCTGGCAACCTGATTGCCGAAGTGATTTACCATCTTGACGATGATAACTGCCTGTCGATCACCTATGACGCGCAGACCGACAAGCCCTGCCCGGTGAACCTCACCAACCATGCTTACTTCAATCTTGACGCGCATCATGGCGATGCACGCCAGCATCGCTTACAACTGCACGCGGATCGTTACTTACCGGTCGATAGCGAAGGCATCCCTAACGCGCCACTGAAAGCCGTGGCCGGCACCAGCTTCGATTTCAATCAACCGAAGTGTGTGATGGATGACTTCCTCGCCGATGACGATCAAAAAGCGGTGAAAGGCTATGACCACGCGTTTCTGCTCAGCACCGCTGGCGACAGCACTCAGCCCGCCGCCGAACTGTGGTCGGCCGATGGCAAACTGGCGCTGACCGTGTTTACCGCCGCACCGGCGCTGCAGTTCTACTCCGGCAACTATCTGGATGGAACACGCGCCCGTGAACAGGGCAGCTATACTGCTTTCCAGGGCATCGCGTTGGAGAGTGAATTTTTACCGGATTCGCCCAACCATACCGAGTGGCCGCAGCCTGATTGCTGGCTGCAACCCGGCGATCGCTGGCAGTCTGTGACGCGTTATCGCTTCACACCGCAGTAAGCCAGCGGATGAAAAACGCGCACTGCGTTAGCGACAGGCTTACGCCGTGCGTTGTTTTCCGCTATGGTATGGCGCTATCAGTGTGCCGCTTTTCAGGTGGCCGCAGCCGGTTTCTATAATCATCGAAACATCAAGCATTAAGGAGTTAAGCTATGGCCGTAACTAAGCTGGTTCTGGTGCGACACGGCGAAAGCCAGTGGAACCAGGAAAACCGCTTCACCGGATGGTATGACGTGGATCTGTCAGACAAAGGTCGCACCGAAGCCAAAGCAGCCGGTCAGCTGCTGAAGAAAGAAGGTTTCGTGTTTGATTTCGCTTATACCTCCGTGCTGAAACGCGCCATCCACACCCTGTGGAACGTGCTGGATGAGCTGGATCAGGCGTGGCTGCCGGTTGAGAAAACCTGGCGTCTGAACGAGCGTCACTACGGTGCGCTGCAGGGTCTGGATAAAGCTGAAACCGCCGCCAAATACGGCGACGATCAGGTAAAACAGTGGCGTCGTGGCTTTGCCATCACCCCACCAGAACTGGATCGTGCGGATGAGCGTTTCCCGGGCCACGACCCACGTTACGCATCACTGACCGACGCACAGCTGCCAACCACCGAGAGCCTGGCACTGACCATCGAACGTGTTATTCCTTACTGGAATGAAAGCATTCTGCCGCGCATCAAAAGCGGTGAGAAAGTGATCATTGCAGCACACGGTAACTCACTGCGTGCGTTGGTAAAATACCTCGATAACCTTAGCGAAGATGAAATCCTCGAACTGAACATCCCAACTGGTGTGCCGTTGGTGTATGAGTTCGATGAGAACTTCAAACCGCTGAAGCGTTACTACCTGGGTGATGCCGACGAGATTGCCGCGAAAGCTGCAGCCGTGGCTAACCAGGGTAAAGCCAGGTAATTCCCGGCTTAAAAACAAAAAGGCCAGACGCGAGTCTGGCCTTTTTTATTGCGCGTTAAGCAATTAGCCGCGGCGTTGTTTGATTGCCTGCGCCAGTTGACGCAAGGCTTTCTCGGTGTCTTCCCAGCCGATGCAGGCATCGGTGACGCTCTGGCCGTAAACCAGCTCTTTACCGCTGTCGAGGCTCTGATTCCCTTCCACCAGATGGCTCTCGATCATCACGCCAGTAATCGCCTGCTCACCGCCCGCGATCTGCTGCGCCACATCATCAGCGACCACCATCTGACGCTGGAACTGCTTGCTGCTGTTGGCATGGCTAAAGTCGATCATCACCTGCGGACGCAAGCCCGCTTTCTCCAGACCGGTTTTCACCGCTGCCACGTGTTCTGCGCTGTAGTTCGGCTCTTTGCCGCCGCGCAGAATGATATGGCAATCTTCGTTACCGCTGGTTTCGACAATCGCCGAATGACCGAATTTGGTGACGGAGAGGAAGCAATGCGGCGCGCTGGCGGCACCAATCGCGTCGATAGCCACTTTAATGGTGCCATCGGTGCCGTTTTTGAAGCCGACCGGGCAAGATAAACCGGAAGAGAGTTCACGATGCACCTGGGATTCGGTGGTTCGCGCGCCAATGGCGCCCCAGCTCATCAGATCCGCCATATATTGTGGGGTGATCATATCAAGGAACTCGCCTGCCGCTGGCAGACCGATGTCGTTGATATCCACCAACAGCTTACGCGCCAGACGCAGGCCATCGTTGATCTGGAAGCTGCCATCCATAAACGGATCGTTGATCAGCCCTTTCCACCCCACAGTGGTACGCGGTTTTTCGAAATAAACACGCATGACCACTTCCAGCTCACCTTTCAGCTCGTCACGCAGCGTCAGCAGACGGCTCGCATACTCTTTAGCGGCTTCGGTATCGTGGATTGAGCAAGGACCGATCACCACCAGCAGACGATCGTCCTGACCGTGCAGAATGCGGTGAATCGCCTGACGTGCCTGAGCAACGGTTTCAGCGGCTTTATCGGTAGCGGGGAATTTTTCGAGCAAAGCAACAGGCGGTAATAATTCTTTGATTTCTCTGATGCGTAAATCGTCGTTCTGATAATCCATACATAATTCCATTCAAATTTCTGGCCCCGCGTTCGCCGGGCGCAACCCGTTAAATGTATCCCTTCAGGCTGCGAGTGTAAATTCCACGCTCGCGTAAATGCTTCTGTGAAATTTGCATTTATACGCTCATGAACTAAGCTTTTAAACGTAAGCACTGAGGAATGAGGTTCTTGCGCTATTTAATTTTTAAGCGAAGCGTTAACGATGGAATTATATTCCGTCACGGTACGTTATTTTCGTCACTCAGCACCCGTGGTGTTTGACGGCAACTCTCCATCGATTAAAGGAGCATAATGATGAATAAGTTTGCAATTATCTTTCTGACGGCAGCGATGACCCTGGGCAGCGGTGCAGCAATGGCTGCAGCGAATAATAATGGTGAAGCGAATGCCTCAGCGGAAGCTGGCGCGGCTGCAGGTGGCGCTAAACAGAATCTGCCACCGAATAATGTTGATAACAGCAAAATCAATAACGGTAGCACCAATGCTAACAGTGCGGCGACTTCCGGCACTGATTCCAGCAATATGTCCGCTGAAGAAGTTCACAAAAATACCATGTGTAAAGATGGTAAATGCCCGGATGTAAATAAAAAAGTTGAAACGAAGGAAGGTGGTGGAGACGTCAACAAGAAAACTGACGGCACTTCACAGTAATCTTTTTTTAGTCACACAAAGGGAGAGCTTCGGCTCTCCCTTTGTATTTCCGCACCTGCTTTTCCGCTATGCTAAAACCATGAAATTCAGAGGAACTGTTTCATGGCTTCACTGCTGCTTATTGATGACCATCCGTTAGTTGAAGTCGCTCTGGAAGCGGCCTGTGTTCACTCCCCTATCCCGGTAAAACTGCACGCCGCCGCGACTGAAGCTGAAGCGCACCAGCTTTTACAGCACCATCAATTTGATCTCATCGTGCTCGATATTGGCTTGCCGGACAGCGATGGCCTCGAATTATTGCGCCGTCTGCGCGCCCGCGATCCAAATTGCCCGGTGTTAATCTATTCCGCACAGCAGAGTCGCCACACCTTGCTGAGTGCCGTGTCGCTTGGTGCGGCGGGCTATGTGGTAAAAAGCCAGAGCATGGCGCAATTGCTGAGTGCGATTCTGGCGGTGCTCGGCGGGCAGCAAGCTTTTCCGCCGCTGCCCGAGCGTATCGAGCTGCCGCTCACCGAGAAAGAACAGCAAATCGTCGCACTGCTAGTGCGCGGGCTGTCTAATTTGCAGATTGGCGAGCAACTGCATATCAGCAATAAAACCGTCAGCACCCACAAGAAAAACATTCTGGAGAAAACCGGCGTGCAGTCGGTGGTGGAGCTGGCCGAACTGTGGAAAGCCCAACAGTGAAAGTCATCTTGTGGCTGTGTCTGCTGTTGATCAGCTTAACGGCTCGCGCCGACTTACAGCCCGCCAGCAGCGTGATGCTCCCCGCCATGATGCCCGCACCGCATGTCGAGCCATGGCCGCAACCCACCTTACGCGTTGCCGTCCCGGCGCAAAACAGCGCGCCCTGGGCGATGCGCATTGGCGATCGTATCTGGGGGATTGATGCCGATTACCTTAGCGCGCTGAGCCAACTCACCGGCACGCGCTTTAGCCTGCAAAGTTACGCCGATCGTTCCCAGCAGCTGGCGGCACTGGAGCGCGGTGAGGTCGATTTCGTATTGAGCAACGAACATGCACAGCTGCCGGAAAACATCCTGGTCAGCGACAGCTGGGTTAACAGTCCGATCCGCATTTACCGCAATCGTGATAATCAACGCGCGGTGATGTTCAACAGTGAAAATGCCCAGCTCACCATCGCGGAAGCCACACTGGCACAACTGCCTGATGCCTTTGTGCAAAACCATCGCTGGCACAGCCTGCCAGGCGATTTACAGGCGCTGTATGCGCTGCTCAATCAGCAGAGTGACTATCTGGTGGCGGATGAAACCAGCGCCGGCTTTCTGCTTAATCAGCTGCAACAGGGGCAGATTTACCAGATCACCGCCGATCCCGGCGCCGGTGAACTGTCGCTACGCGCACTGGCGCGCGATCCCACGCTGATCCACTGGCTCAATACCCAGCTGCGCCTGCTGCCCGCGGAGTTCAGTAATCGCGTGCAACAGCGCTGGAGCCCGCCTTTGCTGCGTTATCAGGATACGCAAACGCTGATGCTGTCGGCTGCTGAGAAGCAATGGCTGTCCGCACAGAGCGAGATTCCTTATGCCGCAGAAGTGGATAATGCCCCCTGGAGCTATCGCGATGGCAACGGCAATGCTCGCGGCTTTGGTATTGATCTGCTTAATGCGTTAAGCCAAAGCACCGGGCTGCGTTTCACACCGCGCTGGGTGAGCAATCCCCAACAGGCGCAGACGTTGATGCAGCAACATCAGGTGATGCTGAATTTGCTACAACCCCTGAACGGCGACGATACCAGCAGCAACACATTGCCAGTGTGGCGCGCGATTTGGGGGATTTACACGCTTAATACGCAGCAGCCGATGAGCTGGCAATCCCTGCAACATCAGCGAGTGGGCGTACTGCGCGCCGACCTGGCGCAACGGCTTCTGCCTGAGAACATCACGCCCCAACTGTTCGATGACCGTGCCCAGCTCTGGCAAGCCCTGAACAGCGGTCAGATTGATGCACTGGTAGATAATGTCCTGTCTGCACGCTGGCGCATGGCCAGCCACGCGGATAATCGTGTCCATTTAGCCTTTGCCGCCAGCGATGTTGCCTGGCCGCTGGCACCTCAGGTAAGCCAGGATCAGCCGCAACTCCAGGGGTTGCTGGATCATGCACTGCAGCAAATCCCAGCGGATACGCTCAATCAGATGCGCATTAACTGGTCGCAGCCGCCCCAGCCAGGCACCACTATGGCGATGCGCAATGTGCCGCTGATGATTTTGATGGCGGCCGGGATGATCATTTTGCTGCTGTTAGTGCTGCTGCTGCGCCGCTACCTGCAACAGCGGCGCGATCGCCTGCAGCGTGAACAAGCAGAGCGCGCTAACGCCGCCAAAAGTCAGTTTCTGGCCACCGCCAGCCACGAATTGCGCACGCCAATGCAGGCGATTCTCGGCCTGCTGGAACTCGAACAGCAGCAGCATCCTAGCGAGCGTTTGACACTGATGCACAGCAGTGCGCGCTCGCTGATGGCGCTACTGAACGATCTGCAAGACCATGCACGCATTGAGAATCAGAGTTTTCGCCTGGCACCGCATCCGCTCCATCTGGCAGATTGGCTGCAGCAACAGCTGCAGTTCTATCACCCTTTGATGCGCGAATCCGGTCCGATATTGTTGGTTGAGGCGCTCACGCCCTTGCCGACGCGCGTGATGCTGGATGGCGATCGCCTGCAGCAGGTGGTGAACAATCTGGTGGCCAACGCGCTGAAGTTCACGCGCCAGGGTGAAGTCAGGCTGTCGCTCGCCGTCACCGATCAGATTCAGTTAACGGTCGCCGACAGCGGCAGCGGTATTCCACTCAGCGAACAAGCGCAGCTGTTTGAACCCTGGTATCAGGCACCGTCGGGCAAAAGCCACGCCGTGCAGGGCAGCGGCCTGGGTTTATTTATCTGCCGCGAGATCGTGCAACGTATGGGCGGCCAGTTAACGCTGACTTCTGCGCCGGAACAAGGCACCACAGTGAAGGTGATATTGCCGCTCGACCTCTGTGAGGATGCGCCCACCGAACGCCATGCTGCCTGGCCGCGCTATCCGCATCTGCGGGTGGCGATTGTTGATGACCATCCCACCAATCTGTTGGTCTTGCAGCAGCAGCTGGCTCGATTCGCTATCACGGCGCAGGTGTTCGAAGAGGGGCGTAGCCTGTTGCGCGCCGATGCGCTTCAGCCGTTTGATGTGCTGTTGATTGACCAGATGATGCCACGCCCGGATGGATTAACACTGCTGCGCATCTTACGCCGCCGCCAGCAGCGACGCAGCAAACCAGCACTGCGCGTACTCTGCTCCGCCGACGTGCAACTGCTCAAGGTAGCGTTGCAAGAAGACGAAGCGCTGTTGTTGAAACCGATTGAGCTGGATGATCTCGCGGCTCTGCTGACACGCACGGTGCGCGATCCTCTCCGACAACTGCCCGACAGTTTAATGATTCTGGCCCAGCACAATGAGGCCTTTATCCCGCGCATTTGCCAGACACTGCAACGCACGCTGCAGCAGGATCGCGATGCGCTACTGGCGGCCAGCGTCGAGCATGACTGGCCCGCTGTCGAGCGTGCCGCCCATCGCATGAAAGGCAGCTGGCTGTTGCTCGGCATGGATGAGATGGCCGAACGTTGTCAGCAGCTCACCGATCAGGCAAAACAGCAGCGTCTGGACGATGATGCGCTCAATTTACTGATATCATTAACGAACAGGTTACTGGAACAACTGGAAAGTTATGGCACACACTCATTCTCACGGCGCGCATAACGGCAATCGTACGCGTCTGGCGGCGGCGTTTGGCGTCACCGCGCTGTTTATGATTGCCGAAGTGATTGGTGGCGTGGTATCGGGTTCGCTGGCGCTGCTGGCGGATGCCGGACATATGCTCACTGACGCCGCCGCGCTGTTGATGGCGCTGCTGGCCGTGCAGTTTGCTCAGCGCAAACCCAGCGCCCGCCACACCTTTGGCTTACTGCGCCTCACCACACTTGCCGCCTTTGTGAATGCCATCGCGCTGCTGGTGATTACGGCACTGATTGTCTGGGAAGCGCTGCGCCGTTTCTATCAACCTCAGCCGGTTGCTGGCGGATTAATGTTGGGGATTGCGATTGCCGGTTTGCTGGCTAATCTGCTCTCTTTCTGGCTGTTACATCGTGGTAGTGAAGAAAAAAATCTCAACGTACGTGCGGCGGCGCTGCATGTGCTGGGCGATCTGCTCGGCTCCGTTGGCGCGATTGTTGCCGCTATCATTATCATGCTGACCGGCTGGACACCGATCGATCCGATTCTCTCACTGCTGGTTTCGCTATTGGTGGTACGCAGCGCGTGGTCGTTGCTGCGGGAAAGTCTGCATGAGCTACTGGAGGGCGCGCCGAGCGGGATTAACGTGGATAAACTGGCACGCGAGCTGACACGCAACATCGCGGAAGTGCGCAATGTGCATCATATACATGTGTGGCAGGTGGGAGAGAAGCCGGTGCTGACATTACATGTGCAGGTGATCCCACCTTACGATCATGACGGGCTGCTGGTACGTATTCATCAATATTTGCATGAACACTATCAGATTGCGCATGCCACTGTGCAGATGGAGTATCAGCCTTGTACCGGTCATGATTGCGAACTCTGCGCGGAGCAGAGCTCGCATCAGCACTCACATGAACATCTCACGCTGGATGGTCACGCCCATCACCATCACTGATTCGACAGCGCGCGCGACCCGTGTTCGCGCGCACTTTGCATCCACAAGCGGGAACCGTTAAGCGCGATCAACGTCAGAATCGCGTATTCCAGCGACATCGCATACACGCCCTGACGGGCAAAAATCATCACACTAATCACGTTGATCACCACCCACAGTAGCCAGTTCTCGACGTATGTCCGCGTCATCAGAATCATCGCCACAATCGACAGCACCATCATGCAGGAATCCCAGAACGGGAAGGCATCCGGCTGCAGTTGTGGCATCGTCACGTTCAGGCCGAGACTCTGCATGATACCGACGGCGATTTTGGTCAGAAACGCGAACACCGGATCGATATACAGCGTCATCAGCGCAATGGCGATTATGCACGCTGCGCCCCAGCCAAGCGCCTTCGGCAACGGCAACCAGCGAATCTTCAGTGCGGCTTCATTGGCGGTGTTCTGACGACTCCACGCGTACCAGCCGTAAACATTGGCGACGAAGAAGAACAGTTGCAGCAGTAAACTGGCATACAGCTCAATCTGGAAGAAGATCACCGCAAACAGCGTGACGTTAATCAGCCCGAAGAAGTAGTTGATGATCTTCTCCTGGCTAGCGAGCCAGATACACAGCAGACCCGCAAGGGTGCCCACCGCCTCGATCCATGACAGGTCGTAGCCACCCACGCCAATAGGAATGTGAACCAAAATATTTTGTGTGCTGAAGAAGTCCATGATCTGCACCTGTATGAAAGCCGCCTTACGCGTTCCCTTTCACCTTGAGTTTGAGTTGTGCTGCAAAGTCTAGCATGCGGTTAAGCGGTATCAATGCGGCTTCGCGCAGCGCATCATCGACATGGATTTCATGCTCGCTGCCGCCGTGCTCCAGCCCTTCGGCAATGGCTTTCAGGCCATTCATCGCCATCCACGGACAGTGCGCGCAGCTGCGACAGGTCGCGCCCTCACCTGCCGTCGGCGCTTCCAGCAGCTCTTTATCCGGCACCGCCTGTTGCATCTTGTAGAAGATGCCGCGATCGGTGGCAACGATCATTTGCGGATGCGGCAGGTTTTTCGCCGCCTGAATCAGCTGGCTGGTGGAGCCGACAGCATCCGCCAGATCGACGATCGCCTGTGGGGATTCCGGATGTACGAGGATCGCGGCCTCCGGATAGAGCGTTTTCATGCGCTGCAGGGCCTGAGTTTTGAACTCGTCATGCACGATGCACGCGCCCTGCCAGCACAGCACGTCTGCTTTGGTCTGTTGGGTGACGTAACGGCCCAGATGGCGATCCGGTGCCCAGATAATTTTCTCACCAAGGCTGTCGAGATGTTCAATCAGCTCAACCGCAATACTGGAGGTGACAACCCAATCCGCGCGCGCTTTGACGGCGGCCGAGGTGTTGGCGTACACCACCACCGTGCGGTCCGGATGTTCATCACAGAAGCGATTGAACTCCTCAATGGGGCAACCAAGATCGAGTGAACACTCTGCATGCAGCGTCGGCATCAACACGGTTTTTTCCGGGCTGAGAATTTTGGCGGTTTCGCCCATAAAACGCACGCCCGCCACCAGCAGCGTTTTTGCCGGATGGGTGCTGCCGAAGCGCGCCATTTCCAGTGAGTCCGAGACGCAGCCGCCGGTCTCTTCCGCCAGCGCCTGAATTTCAGGATCGGTGTAGTAATGCGCGACCAGCACCGCATCGCGCTCTTTTAATAAGCGTTTGATTTCAGAGATGTAGTGGGATTTTTCATCCTGGCTGAGACGCGCCGGTTTCGGCGGAAAGGGATAAATCGCGCTTTCAGGATCGAACATCAGACTCATGACACGGCTCTCGTTTTCTCAATTTAACAAAATCGCCTGTTACAGCGATGATGCGGCATCAAAACCGCTATCGTGTTTTATATGCTAAACACGATAGCGGAATTGCGCGAGAGTGTCGTCTCTTTTTTATGCGGTTTACAAGCCACCTAACGATTTCTGCGGGTTTTCCAGTTCCAGCAAGAACGCTTTGACCGCCAGACCGCCCGCGAAACCAGTGAGCTTACCGTTGCTGCCAATCACCCGATGGCAGGGCGCCATGATCGACAGAGGATTTTTACCGTTGGCCGCCCCCACCGCGCGCATGGCTTTCGGGTTGCCGATCTGTTCCGCAATTTGCTGATAGCTACGGGTTTCACCAAACGGAATGGTGAGCAGCGCTTGCCAGACTTTTTTCTGGAATTCAGTGCCGACCGTGTCGTAAGGCATGTCGAACTGCTGGCGCTCTCCGGCAAAATATTCGCGCAGCTGGCGTTCGGCCTCACACAGGATCGGATGCTGATCGTTACGGCTGATGGGTTTCAGCGGCACGCGTTGCGAGCCTTCGTTTTCCCACAGAATCGCTGATAACCCGTTATCGGTCGCAATCAACGTCAGCTCACCAACTGGCGTGGGAATGATTTTGGCATGATACATAAGGCAACTCCGGCATAAATCAGTGTGTCATTATCGCACTTCTGCCGCGATAAACTGGCTGTTTTCGGTCATGAGCATAAACTGGTTAGCTGTCCGAAAGCAGCGAGTTTTGCTTTGCCACTTGCGCGACGATACCCAAAACAATGCAAGGCGCAAGAAGGCGGCAAACGAGAGACTCATCGAACAGTCGATTTGAACCGCGCTGGCCTGCAGGGGAACCTCCTTTAGGAGGTCCATCATCCCGATGACTTTATCAAGTACGTGATTCGGATGATCGAGAGCAGCCAGCGTTTCTGCGCTTTAAAGTAGGAAAGGTATAGCCGGTTTATTAGCTGGAGACGATGATGTTTGATCCCGAGATTGCATACCAGGCGCTGACCTCGCGCGACAGTCGTTTCGACGGCGTGTTCTTTGTTGGCGTGACCTCGACCGGCATTTACTGTCGGCCCATTTGTCCGGTGAAAGCGCCGATGCAGAAGAACTGCCTGTTTTTTGGCAGCGCCGAAGCCGCCGAAAAAGCGCATTTCAGACCCTGCCTGCGCTGCCGTCCTGAGTTAGCGCCGGGCTTCGCACCGGTCGATAGTCATCACCGCATCGCCGATCGTTTGATTCGTCGTATTGAAGAAGGCCTGTTGGAAGAGCAAGAGACCCTGGCCGAAATTGCCAACGAGTTTGACCTGAGTGAACGCCAGCTACGCCGCGTGATCCAGCAGGAGCTGGGCGTGTCACCGCTGGAGCTGCGCCAAACGCGGCGTATGCTGCTGGCGAAGCAACTCCTGACGGAGACTTCATTGCCCGTTACCGAAATCGCCTACGCCAGTGGCTTTCGCAGTTTGCGCCGCTTTAATGATGTGTTTCAGGCACGCTACCGTATGACGCCTTCGCGTCTGCGCAAGCAGAGTCAACCAGAGAGCGTGACCACCGTACAAGAGAGCGCGGAATTGCGTCTGAGTTATCGCCCCCCTTATGACTGGGATGCCATTTTGGATTTTCTTCAGCAGCGTGTGATGAAAGAGGCCGAGTGGGTCAGTGAAGGTGCTTATCACCGCACCGTGGCGCTGGGGAACTGTCGGGGCTGGGTACGCGTCAGCCATTTGCCTGAGAAGCAGGCACTCAAGGTGCAGTTCACCACCACCTTGACGCCGGTTTTGCCTGCTCTGCTGCGTCGCCTGCGCGACCTGTTTGATCTCGATGCCCAACCACAACGCATCAGCGAGCAGCTAAGCCAGGATCCGTTGTTAGCTGAGAGTCTGGCACGTTATCCTGGGTTACGCGTTCCTGGGGCGTTTGATGGCTTTGAGTTGGGGGTGCGCGCAATTCTTGGCCAGCAGGTGACGGTTAAGGCTGCGACCACCTTGAGCAGTCGTGTGGCGCAGCGTTTCGGCGAGCCATTAGTGACACCATGGCCGGAACTTTCTCGCCTGCCTCCGACGGCGGAATCCCTCGCTAGCGCAACCATTGATGATATTGCTAGCCTCGGTATTGTGAGCGCCCGCTCGCAGGCGATTCAGGCGCTGGCACAGGCATGCGCCTCCGGTGCGCTGCGCTTTAATGGCGCGGTGAATCCTGACGTGGTTCGGCAGCAGCTGCTGGCATTGAAAGGCGTAGGGCCATGGACGGCGAGTTATATCGCCATGCGCGCCCTGCGCTGGCCGGATGCGTTCCCTAAAGAGGATATTGCGATTCGTAATAATCTTGGTGGGGTGAGTGCCAAAGTGGCAGAGCAGTTATCGCAGGTTTGGCGCCCGTGGCGCAGCTATGCGGTGTTGCATATCTGGAAGAGTTTGACGCCTGATAAATCGGCTGACAAAAAGAAAAAGGCATGACTGTGCGTACGTTTTGGGAATGGGGTCATCCGTCGTGCATTCTAGCTGCTAGTAAACAACGACAGAGCGTTCCAGTCGACAATAAGGGGCGGTTGCGTAAAGACGCCGTGAATACATCCCTGTAGGCTCTGGTGGCGCATCCCTGCGCCACAAGCTTTACTTCACCGCCCCTTATTGCCGCCTTCATGGCACATCTCTGCGGTTTTTTAAAAGCATTAACCAAAGCCACATAAGTCCGGCAAGGCGGGAGCGGAAGAGCAAAGCGTCCGAGCCATGGATGGCGAGGCCGATCCACAGGGATGTGAGACTCCTTCGCGTTCCGTACCGCCTTGACGGGCTGACGCACGGACTCATAGCAAGTTCAGCTAAAACTTTGAGAATTGAAGAATTGAAGATTTGAGAAACGCAGAAAAGCAAAAAGGCGCCTTTAGGGCGCCTTTCTACATAGTGGTGGGTCGTGCAGGATTCGAACCTGCGACCAATTGATTAAAAGTCAACTGCTC
>NZ_DAMDQC010000027.1:0-39032 GCF_032082325.1 Pantoea sp. CTOTU50773
TCGGTCTGGGTGCGGAAGTCGCGGTCAGTACGCAGAAGCTGCATGCGCGTGGCCCGATGGGTCTGGAAGCGCTGACGACCTACAAGTGGATTGGCTGGGGCGACGATACGCTGCGCGGCTAATTTTCACTTCTGCAACACAATGGGCACCGTAAGGGTGCCCATTTTTTTTGCTTCCGATCCAATTATTTCCAGAGCTTTTTGATTTATTTCTGTCATCTATGGCGCCGACGCGCTTTTTCGCGCATTTTTTGTTTTAGGTGCTGGTATCAGCGTCACAGAACAATCCTGAAAACCCCTGTCAGAACAAGCTGTAGGGCATTCATTGCTGGTTTCCACCCCGTCGAAGAGGATAATGATCATCCAGCTTCATTGATAAAAGCTGTTGGGTAGTAAACTGACGGTAATATAAAATGAACTGGTAGCAAAAAAGAAAATAACATTCAGTCTTTAACTGATGGCAGATTATTAACTGATGGTTAAAAAAGAGAGTAACAGACAAGCTTTTACTGCCAGGCTGATTGCCGCGTGTGATAGCGCGGGAATTGTCGGACATGGACGAAACAAACAGGTTGCACAGGCGCTGCAGAAAAGGGGATGCAGGATCTCAACACCGGGGGTCTGGAAATGGTTTAACGCTCAATCGATTCCGGATGACAGTAATCTACTGGCGCTCAGCCAGTTGCTGGACGTGCGCGTAGAGTGGCTGCAGTTTGGCATGGAGCAACCCGATGCCACGGTGAGCCAGCATGCACTTATTGACCCGCAACATCGGTTCCGCGTCGAGAGTCTGGATATTGGGCAGCGAAGCGCTCAGGGCATTGCTGCGCGTGATGAACTGGTCGAAACCATTCAGGCTATCGAGTATGGGCTGGATGAGGCACGCGTGCTGTTCAGCGGCCGTCCGGCAGAGAGCATCCGCCTCATCGCGCTAAACAATGATTCGATGGCCGGCACCTTTGCGCCACGTGATCAGCTGTTCGTGGACATCAGCGTGCATCGCTTTGACGGAGACGGGATTTACCTGTTTACGCTGGATGATCAACTTTATCTCAAACGTCTGCAGCTGCAGCACAGAAAGGTCGCGGTCATCTCCGACAACAAGCGCTATGAGACCTGGTACTTAACGCTGGATGAGGCGGCCTCATTGCAGGTCGTGGCGCGCGTCATCATGAGCCAGGCGCGTGATTACCAGATTTTAGGTTGATCACAAAACGCGCTGAGCAGGTAAAAAAATATTCCGGCTGAAATCATAAATTTAACCGATGGTAAATAAAAAATTAACTGTTGGTGTTTGCCAATGCATTAGAACCTGTTAATAATTTGACCATGGAAGGACGACATCACTGCTCCCGGATGAGCCCGCTCTTAAACAATTGAGGCGCTGCACAAGCGCGATACCCACCACCCAAAGTCAGTGAATTTTGGGATGGGGTGGATGCGCATTATGCAGCGTCGTCAGCTCTCTTCTGACTTCACTCTCCTCTGCTTATCCTTGGCCGCGAACGCAGCCGGGCGGGTCGATGTCGAGTGTTTGCAGTGGAATCACGGACGCCTCGGCTTCAGCCGACACGCCGCGCCTGCCACCCCATCGCCAAAGACTCATTCACAGGAGGAGTTATGGCGATTATCCAGTATGGCAAGTCAGTCTTCACCGGGAACGCGCGCACCCGCCGTCACCGACGCCGCCAGTCACTTAGCCGCCTGAAGCGCAGTATCGACTGCGCCTTAGGCCTTGAGCCCGATAACCCAAGCCTGCGTAGCGCAGAGCGCATCTGCCAGCGCCAGACGCAATCGCGAGTCGACTGTGCGGTAATGGCCCCCACACCACGTCAGGCCGAAAGCGCCAGCTTCGACAACTGCTGTCTGCCCCACGTCCATTTGTACGCCGTGCGCTAAATCCTTGTCATATTTCCCAGCTTTAAGCGGAACGTTTCGTTATTGCTCACTGTTTAGCCTCGCTTGAGCGTAGCGCGGATTACGCGTGGTCTCAGAAGGGCGGATAGATCAGTGAGATTTATGTTTTGGAGTCTTTGCGCAGTCATTTTTGCATCGTTGCGCCCGTCAAAGAGGAATCGCTATGAGCCAGATTATTGCCATTTTGAATTTTGAAGAGGGCTACCGCGAGGCGCCCTACCTTGATACGCAAGGGTTTCCTACCGTGGCCGGCGGTATCCGCATCGGGCCTAAAGGAGCCTCACTCAGCAACTACATCTTCCAGGTACCGCGACGAGTCGGGGATGTGTGGAAGCAGTGCATTGTGGAGAACAAAGTGCTGGAGATGAACCAGCGTGCTCTGGTGCAGCAAGCGCTAAGCAAGTGCAGTGAGGCGCGCTGTGATGTGCTGATCAGCATGGCATATCAATTGGGCGTTGATGGGTTATCCCTGTTTCGCGGCATGCTGAGCGCCATCACCCAAGGGGACTTTAATGGCGCCGCCAATGCCATGCTCGACAGCTTGTGGGCACGGCAAACGCCCGGGCGCGCACGGCGTCACGCTGAAGTCATGCGCAGCGGCAGCTACGACATTTATCGGGGGCTGTTATGAACATGAGATGGATGGTGTTTGTCATCGCGGTGCTGGCAGCAGTGATTGTGCTGTTGTTGCTCCAGCGTTTTACCACGCTGGAGTTTGTGAAGCATGCGCGACTGTTGTTCAAAACCTGGTCAGTATGGCTGGCTTCATTGGGTTCGATGCTCAGCGCCTGGGCGCAATCCTTCCCCTCATCCGCGCTGGATGCCTGGAATGCATTGCCTCAGGACATCAAAGACATTCTTCCCCACAACTACCTCGGGTTGATTGGTGCCTTCATGGTGGCGATTGGGGTTCTGGCGCAGTTTGTCCGACAGAAAAACCTGATTGAACAGCGCAAGACGTTGGAGGAGAAACCATGACGCTTATTACTTCACTGCTTGGCGGCAGCTGGCACTGGCTGGCTGCACTGGCGGGCATTGTTGCGGCACTGGTGGCCAGCTACTTCGGTGGCAGAAAGATTGGCAAGGTGCAGCAACAAGCCAAATCAGAGGTGGACTCCGCGAACAAAGCGGGCGTGCAGGCTGTCGCGGTTAACCAGCAGCAACAACAGTTGCGCGAGGAGGCTAAACGTGTGGAAGCCAGCAATCTTAATCTTGATGACGCTGCTGCTCGCGACAAGCTGCAGCACTCGAAATACAACCAGCCCTGAATCCCCCGTCGTTATCGACTCTGCTTGCACGCTTTTCTCCCCGATTTACACCCACGGCAACGATGCCGAGCGTATGGATGTTCGCACCGTGCGCGCCATCAACAACCACAACGATCTCTGGGATCAGCACTGCGGCACATCGGCGCACTAACGCTGTTCCCACACTTGCATTGCAAACCTGAAAAGGCCGAGGAGGCTATGATGATCGAAGTTAACTCTTATGCTGAACTGCGTACTACTGTTCCCAGCAAAAACGGCGATTTGGCGTTTTTGCGTCGCTATAACGCGGACTCTACCTTCCACGGTGGCGGTGACTTCACCGGTTTTATCGGCACCACCACTGCCACTGATGATGGCGGGACGCTGGCGGTAGGTAATGGCTTTTACTGGAAACGTGTGATTAACGATCCGTCCGACATCAACGTTTACCACTTTGGTGCCAAAGGAGACGGTTATGCCAATGACACGGACGCGGTTAATCGCATGCTAACCTGGACGCAGAATTACAGCGGTAATATTAAGGACCTGCCGATTCGTTTTCCCGGCGGGAAGTTTCTGATCAGTCCAATTGATATCAGCGGCACCGATAACGCCTTCTTCGGTCTGCAGGGTGATGATGTTGAGCTGGGTTCGTTGCCGCGTACCACGATTATCTCGGATAAGAGTGCCAACCCGGTATTCAAGGTGAAGGCGCGTCGCACCTCGATTCGCGGCATTGCCTGGAATGGTCAGGCTTCAGCAGATATCACCACCAACAAAGGCACCATCACGGCCGATATGTGCAGCAACGTGCAGCCGTTCTTCGAAAATACCTGTATCGAAGGCACCACGGTAAACATCTACTGTTTCCGCGCACAGAATAACGGCGGCACGGTGATTAAAGTGCTGGATACGCTGGACACCAAATTTGACCAGATTTATACCCTCTACACCTATGCGCGCGTCTTCGATGTGGGCTGGTCAAATTCACCGAATGGGGTATGGGATCACTCTACCGCGATTGAGATTTGTAACTGTAACTTCCAGACGGGTTATGGTGACGCCACGTTGTATATGCCGCGCTGTACACAGGGGATTTTGCGCAATGTGTGGATCGAGCACACGCGCAATCCAGGAGACTTGTCGGATGGTGGCTGGACCATTGATACGCTCAATATTGAGGATTGCGGCAATCCTTTCAATCTCAATAATGCGCGCGTGGTGATGCGTCAAATCAACCTGCAGTCTGGCGCGAAAGTGTCGAACGATCTGGTGGCCGGCAGATGGCTCTCCACCTTCGAATATGGTTATCGTCGCGACGAGAGCTACGGTAGTTTCCTGACCGGATCGCTACGTGCCGGCTATTATAGCGGCTACAAGATCACCAATAACACGTCAACTGACAACTGGTATCGCCTGGGGCAGCTGTTCTTCCCGAATGCGAACCAGCAGTGGGTGATGGAGTTTATTGGTAAAGCCGATGCCACCCAGCCCACCGGCACTGCCGGCACCCCGGTTAACGTGGCAAGTAGCGGCAAAACCTGGATCAATTTGCAACGGCTGGAAACGGTGTGGGCGGATGCTTTTCATATGGGGCAGCCCGCCATCCTGGATATGCGTTACGGCCGTGTCGGTACCACTTATGCCGTGGTGTGGGTGAAGCTGAAAGCGAACAGTGGCGACACCATGCTGAACCTGAAAACCACCGGCCCAACGCGTTTCGATTCAGGCTCATGCTCGCTGTTCCAGTCTGATCTGTCAGTTGTTACCGATACCACCAACATGGGCACACTGAAGCCAGCCGCACGCTTTGGCATGCACAATGGGCTGGCGGGGATTGGGGCTAATGAGAAGGGCGTGCTGACGATGGCCACCGCCGCCGGAACGCCAACCAATAAAACCGCGCCAACCGGCTTTGTGCTGGTGAATATCAACGGTGTCGATCGTAAACTTCCCTATTACGACTGAGACCCATCTATCTGGCGAGGCTGCGGCCTCGCTTTTTTTTTGACCAAAATACACGCAGAGCGTCTCAGGTTCGTTGTCTCTTTAACAGTGGTTCCTGGCACGCCAGCCGCATAGGATGGCGATATTCTCAGATGGAATGTGTTAATTCTCTTTTTATTTACGTTAATGCGTACAAAAAAACGTTAATCTGGAGATGGTGTAGTTTTCAGTACGGCACCAGGCAATAAAACGGTTCGATATATCAGGTCCGTTCTTATCTCCAGATTCATTACAGTTTAATTTGCCCGGATAATTTGCAGGTTAACTTACAGAACAAGGTGTTAGCGAAAAATGGTCTTGTAAGTCCATTTCGATCTTATTATTCCTAACAGTATTTGACTGTCGCCTTAATCAATTTTCTGAAAACCGATTCATCCGCGCTAATCTTTCCCCTTCTGCGATATCCCATTTCCAGCTAAGTAAATTCCGTATTGGCCTCCAGGCCATTGACCTCATCGCAATGTCTGGTGAGAATGCGATTAAAAGTTTGAATCAGATCGCAAAATTAGGGCCCTGAGCCCATTGCAACACGGCTGCGAGAGTCATGTTGAATTAACGCAACTTGCCATTATCGAACGGCGAAAGACGCATCGAGATAATAAAAAGGCAGGGCATACAGCAAAATCGAGAATGTCGTAACGTTCGTTGAGAAGGCCGTCTTTAGATGTACCTTTTCAATCCCGGTCGGCATTTCTTGTGGTGCAAAAAGATTCAGTAGGCTGCACCTGTTTTAATCATATTGAATGGCATATTGATAATTGGCGTTTCTTATTGATGTCACGGTGATTGCACTAAGTGTCATCTTGTCTTCGAAATAAGAATTAATGTAACTGCATGATATTTAACTGAACTCGTCTGAGTGCAGTGCGGTTCCTTGCGCCAGAAATAGCCCGTAACAGGTAGTCAGTACACTGGTAGCTGTAAGCCAGGGGCGGTAGCCTGCGTATTTAGTTAAATGAATGAATAATAAAATTGCACGATTTGATTAGCGATAATCTTATTTAACCCACCGTTTTATGAGAGTTAAAAGGCCGGCGATTTCTGCCTGAGGAAACTCCTAAATAAATCAAATTTAATGTTAAGCCGGGCGAAAGGGACGTGAAGTTTGGCTTAGTCATGATTCTCACTGAGGTTGATCTGTGAAAGATAAATTAAAAAATTCGATGTGGATGATTGCTGAAAAACTCATCGCAGTGTTTGGTCTGATTTTTGTGACGTCCTATGTCGCGAAATATGTTGGACCGACCACCTTCGGCATTATCTCACTCTCCATGCTGGTGTTTCAGTTTATTCAGTCGATCGCCGTGATGGGCAGCGATGTGATTTTGCTGAAGCGTATTTCGCAAAATCGTCATTCAGGTATTCGCCTGATGATGGCGACTTTTCTGCTGGTGATGCTGATTTACTGCGGTTTAGCGCTCAGCGGCATGGTGATCATGGGAGAGGCGTGGAGCCGTGAAGCGCTGGTATTTATCTGCGCAGCGGCGATGGCCTGTCTGTTCTCGTCGATTGATCTGGTCAATATCTACAACGAGGCCATGCTCAACGCTCGACTCAATGTGATCGCCAACGTGATCGGCCTCGCCATCAGTCTGTCAGTGCGCTTCATTATTTCGTATCTGCAACTGGACCCTCAGTTTCTGGCGATCCCCATTGTGCTGGCTACGTTGCTGCCGTTCAGCATCAAGCTGGCGATTTTCTGGCGCTATCATCGCCAGGGGCCGATTCCGGCGCTGCGCCACATCAAAAAGTATTCGCGCTACATGGTGGCTTCTGGCATTTCGCTGGTGTTCTCGGTGATCGCTATCGCGATTTATACCCGCGTCAACCAACTCAGCGTTTCGTATTTCCTCGGTGTAAAGGAGGCGGGGATATTTGCTGTTGCCATGACGCTGGCAACCTCATGGGTGTTTTTACCTAATGCCTTGTTGGCCTCATTTTTTCCGGCGTTCTTTGCCGAGCGTGATGATGAGCAGTCAATTGTCAAAGCGCAAAAACTGCATCTGCTGGTCGTGGGGGTGTCCGCCATTGTGATCATGGCGATATGGCAACTCGCAGGCTGGTTTATCCGTGACTTTTACGGCGAGGCGTATCTCGATGCCATCGCGCCGACGCTGCTGCTCAGTGTGGGCGCGATGTGTGGTGTGCTCAGCAGCCTCATGGACCGTTTTATTATTAAGTACAACGGTTATCGCTTTTTAGTGAAAAAGACCTTTGCGGTATTAATTATCTGCCTGGCATCGTCCATTTTATTGGTGCCGCTTTTGGGTTTAACCGGCGCTGCCCTCAGCGTGGTATTAACCGAATTCCTCTCTTTCTCGCTGCTTAATTATTTCTTCACTGCGCAACCGGTGATGCGTATTCATCAGATTTTTATCAACCCCAGGAAACTATGGCAGTTATTTGTCAATTACAAAACCTCAGACAGTAAAGAGAGTTTATCATGAATGAAAAACCACTTTTCAGTATTATTATTCCCGTCTATAACTCACAAAAAACCATCAAGCGGACATTGCTGAGTGTGCTTAATCAGACGTTCAGCGATTATGAAATTGTGGTGGTAAATGATGGTAGCACTGATTCAACCCTAAACGTACTGGAGGAGTTTTCACGTTATTCTCAGGTCACGGTAATAAACCAAAGGAACGCCGGTGTCAGCGCGGCTCGCAACAGCGGATTGCAACAGGCCAGTGGGGAATATGTTCTTTTCCTCGATGCAGATGATTGGGTGGATGATGATTTTCTAATGATCTTCAAACTGAATCTGGATGCATGGCCAACGGAGTCGGTAGATTTGATGGTAGGAAACCTCAACGACGGCCGTGTGGGCAAGGTCTCTCAGGCTGGCTTCTTCAGCAACGAGGATATTCCTTATGTGCTCGGTGAGCTGGAGATGAGCGACAACATTGGTTATTTGCATAATAAGTGTTATCGCCGTCAGATACTGAGTGAGCTGAATCTTCGCTTTATTGAGGGGATCTCAATGAGTGAGGATCTTTTATTTAACCTCAAATTCTTCAGCTGTATTAGCAATTTTCTGGTCACTCAGGGAACGGCTTACCATTATGAAGATGTTGCCGGTTCATTATCCAAGCAAAAGGTGCATTACAGCGAGCTCAAAGTCAGAAAACAGTTTCTGACCACGCTGTATGATTCTATCGTTGAGAAATATCAGGGGAGTAATCTCGATTACCTGCTAAAGGGCATTTCAAAACGCGTGCTGGCGTTAGATATGCAAATTGTCACGGCGATGTATCATTCGTCGTTTTCACCTGCAGATATCGCGCAGGAAATTAATGAAATAAAGCGGGGGAAATACTCGAAAGGGATTTTCATTCTGCTGAATAAAAATGAAAAACTGAAGTACATGATTATGAATTTGAATACTATCACAGCGTACTATTTCCTCTATGCACTCTACAGAATGCGCGCATTCTGATTTGAAATTCTCCCGGGATTATTCTCTGTCATTGTCTGCTGCGGATATTCCTCAGAATACCGAGTGGAACATTGGCTTCGCCAGAGAGCAGTTGCCGGGGGAGTTTCACCTTTCTCTACTGCAGTGCCTGTGGCAACGGTTCGCCGTTGCCACATTTTCCCCGTCCGCATAGCCCACTTTCAACGCCTCCCACTCGCGCATCACTCTCCTGTCAGCATCCCGTTCAGCCTGCAAATCGAACCCGACAAATCCTTGCACTCCTTCATGCTCTCAGGTCAAATAGCGCTCCATGCAAACGTTTGCGCGCGTGAATCATGCATTTTTGTTGATTTAATAACCGATTCGCGCATTTATGACGGCTTTGTGATGCATGTCTTGCGTTCAGGCAACCTTAAGTCGTCAAAAACGCGTAGCATGTGCCCCGTCGCACCAATGGCATGTTTAGCCGCCGTGATTTCGGCTGCATTGTTTAAAAAGCTTTAAATTCTGGAGAGACAGATGGACAACTCACAAACCGTTGCGCAGGGCACGGTTGAGGCCCGTTCAACAGGCTGGCGTAAGAGTGATACCGTGTGGATGCTGGGCCTCTACGGTACAGCGATAGGCGCAGGCGTTTTGTTCCTGCCTATCAATGCAGGTGCAGGTGGTCTAATCCCCCTGATTATTATGACCATCCTCGCGTTCCCCATGACCTACTATGCACACCGAGCTCTGACGCGCTTTGTGCTGTCGGGTAAAAACCCCGGTGAAGATATTACTGAAGTGGTGGAAGAGCATTTCGGTGTGGGCGCAGGCAAGATCATCACCTTGCTCTATTTCTTCGCTATTTTCCCGATCCTGCTGATGTACAGCGTGGCGATCACCAACACCGTCGACAGCTTTATCGTGCATCAACTCGGGATGGTCTCGCCGCCGCGCGTGCTGCTGTCATTGGTACTGATCATCGGCATGATGACGGTGGTACGCTTTGGCGAGCAGATGATCGTCAAGGCAATGAGCGTGCTGGTGTTCCCGTTTGTCGCGGTGCTGATGCTACTGGCCGCCTATCTGGTGCCACACTGGCACGGCGCTGCACTGGAAACGCTGTCGTTCAGCCAAAGCGCTGGCGATAGCAGCATCTGGATGACGCTGTGGCTGGCAATTCCGGTGATGGTGTTCTCCTTTAACCACTCGCCGATTATCTCGTCGTTTGCGGTGGCGAAGCGCAATGAATATGGTGCAGGCGCGGAAAAGAAATGCTCACGCATTCTCGCAAGCGCACACTTGATGATGGTGGTGACGGTGATGTTCTTCGTCTTCAGCTGCGTGCTGAGCCTGTCACCGGCGGATTTGCAGGCGGCGAAAGAGCAGAACATCACCATTCTCTCCTATCTGGCAAACCACTTTAATGTGCCGATGATTGCCTGGATGGGACCGATTGTGGCGATGGTGGCGATCACCAAATCGTTTCTCGGCCACTACCTGGGTGCGCGTGAAGGCTTCAATGGAATGGTGGTGAAATCACTGCGCAGCCGTGGCAAAAGCGTCACGCCGCAACGTATGAACCGCGTCACAACCGGCTTTATGCTACTGGCAACCTGGCTGGTTGCCACCTGGAACCCGAGTATTCTCGGCATGATTGAAACCCTCGGCGGGCCGATCATTGCGATGATTCTGTTCCTGATGCCGATGTACGCGATTCAGAAAGTCCCGGCGATGCGTCAGTACAGTGGCAAAATCAGCAATGTGTTTGTGGTGATTGTTGGCCTGTTAGCGATTTCGTCGATTGCGTATTCGCTGATGCATTGATGCAAAAGGGCGGCGCGACTCCTCGCGCCGCTCTGTCTTACACTGCCGCTGTCTTGAAGACGCTCATTGACTGCGCCAGACGATCGGCCTGTTCCTGCAACGCTTGTGAAGCGGCAGAGGCTTCCTGCACCAACGCGGCATTCTGCTGAGTGACCGCTTCCATCTGGGTTATGGCCAGATTGATCTCACTAATACCACTGCTCTGCTCGCTGCTGGCAATGGTAATTTCACTCATGATATCCGCTACGCTCTTCACGCTGTTCACCACTTCACCAATGGTGGTTCCCGCGTGCGTCACCAGACGGCTGCCTTCATCCACTTTCGAGACTGAGTCTTCAATCAGGACTTTGATCTCTTTCGCGGCAGAGGCGGAGCGCTGTGCCAGATTACGCACTTCGGTGGCGACCACAGCAAATCCACGGCCTTGTTCACCGGCGCGAGCAGCTTCAACCGCAGCGTTAAGCGAGAGAATGTTGGTCTGGAAGGCAATGGAGTCGATCACGCTGATGATATCGACAATCTTTTTAGAAGAGAGAGTGATCGCCTCCATCTTCTCGATGACCTGTTCCATCACCACGCCACCCTCTTTGGCAACGGTTGAGGTGGTGGCCACCAGCTGATTGGCTTCACGCGCGTTATCCGCATTGTGCTTCACGGTCGCGGTCATCTGCTCCATGGCGGAGGCGGTCTCTTCCAGCGAGCTGGCCTGCTGCTCGGTACGGGATGAGAGATCAATGTTACCGCTGGAGATTTGATTTGAGGCCACGGCAATGGTGTCAGAACCGGCGCGTACGTTGGACACGATGGTCAGCAGGTTATCGTTCATCGCCTGCAGTGCCTGCATCAGCACGGCGGTTTCATCTTTGCCGCTGACTTCAATGTGCGAGCTGAGATCGCCCGCCGCGACTTTCTCGGCGATGCCTACCGCTTCATTTAACGGGCGGACAATTGAGCGCGTCAACATAAAGCCCAGCAGCACAGAGGCAGCAATCGCGATGGCTGAGAAGATCAGCGTGATTTCAATCGCAGTCGAGCCGTCATCAATAATGCCAGTGCCTTCTTTGCGCAGCTGATCGGACTGTGAGTTGGCGAAAGTCACCGCACTATCAAGGAAGGTATTCTGGGTGCTGGTGATTTTTTTCAGCACAAACGTGCTCGCCTCATCCAGTTTTCCTGCGCGCACTAAGTCCAACACTTCATTCTTTTGCTGCTCAAACAGCTGGCTGGCAGCCAGCAGACCGGCGATTTTCTTTTTACCGATTTCGGTAACCTGAATGGCTTCGATCTTTTTCATGGCGCTGTTGGTGCGCTCGGTTGCCTCATCCAGCTGCTTAAAACGCTGTACGTTGTTTTCCGGGCGCAGCGTATCAATCACCATGCCGCGTAAGTATTTGATCTGATCGTTCACACCATCGCGCACGTCAAAACCCAGACGGACTTTGACATAGCGGTCTTCCACAATGGAGGTGATGCCGTTTTTAATGTTGTTGATTTTCATAATCGACGTCACACCGACTACCCCCAGAAGGGCCACAACAAGTGCGAAGGCTATCCCTAAACGGACGCCCACTTTCATATTCTTTAAGCTCAACATTGGTTCTCCCCGTAATGCTAAATAGTGTTGTTTTCAAGACGGAAAAGCAGGCTGAGGGCCCGCATCAGGCTGATGTTTTATAAGGTAAAGATACTTTCCGGGCGTAATTAATCTGGTATGGCAGCACCGGTTCAAGCGCTATCAGTTATCGGTTGTTAATGTTTTAACTTTAATTTTTTAGAGGTGCGTCACAAAACCGTTAACATGATTAATGAGTGGATCGGTTTTATCAGGGAAGGCAGGACGTAAAAAAGGCGCGAATAACGCGCCTTATAGGGAGGTAGGTGAGATTAGAAAGGATTAACGTTTCTTTTCCAGCACGCGATGGATCACGCTCGACAGTTCATTAATCTCAAATTTCGCCACATAGCCATCGGCGCCGACTTTACGCACGTGGTCTTCGTTGGCACTGCCGGAGAGAGAGGAGTGGATCACCACCGGAATCTGACGCAATGCATCATCACGTTTGATATTACGCGTCAGGGTAAACCCATCCATCTCTGGCATTTCCAGATCGGTTAACACCAGCGCGATTTTGTCGTGGATCGACTCGCCTGCCGCAGCGGCCTCTTTCTGCATCTCGTTAATTTTGATCCAGGCTTCCAGACCGGTGTTATGCATGATGGCCGGAATGCCCATGCTTTTCAGACCCTGTTCCAGCAACTGACGCGCCACTTTGGAGTCTTCCGCGACAATCGCCACCTGGCCAGGCTTGAGGTTGAAATCTTTCGCCGTCTCAGCACTTGGCTCAACGCCACGCACCGAAGGGATGATGTCATACAGAATCTGCTCAACGTCCAGCACCATTGCCAGATTGTTGCTCTGACCGTCGGTATCGAGGCAGGCGATACTGGTGATATTGCGGCTGCCAATGCCGGCTTCGGCAGTGTGCACCTGGTTCCAGTCGAGACGGACGATATTCTCTACCGACTCCACCGCGAAGGCCTGGGTGCTACGCGCATATTCGGTGACCAGCAGCAGGTTAAGGCCGGTTTCTGGTTTACAGCCGGTGACGGCAGGAAGATCGATCACCGGGATAAACTGACCACGAATGCTGGCCATGCCGAGTAGCGGTGACTGCATACCCGCGGCACGGGTAATGGTCGGCATCGGTACGATTTCGCGCAGTTTAAATACGTTAATGCCGTATAGCTCAGATTTGCCTTTCAGCTGATCGGAACCCAGGCGGAACAGCAGCAGTTCGAATTTATTGGAAAGCGCAAGGTTAGCGCGTTCATCGATCTCTTTCTGAAAATTATCCATCATGGCCTCAAGCAGAATCTGGGCTGGGTAAAGGGGCAATGATTAACTTATCGGCAGCGCGGAAAAAAAATGAAGGGGCGGGGCAGAAAATTTAGCGCGAGAGTGAATACCCTCGCGCATAGGGGATTACTTCAGCAGGATGGCGCGGACGCTTTTGCCTTTGATTTTGCCTTCTTTCAGCTTGATCAGCGCTTTCTTCGCCTGTGCCGCATCGATCGCCACATAAGCGTGGGTTTGCGTCAGATCGATCTTACCAATTTGATCGCCGCTGAATCCGGCTTCACCGGTAAGCGCGCCGAGGATATCACCAGGGCGGATTTTGGCTTTGCGACCACCATCAATGCACAGCGTCATTTTAGTGGCAGGCAGAGCTTGCGCCGCTTTTCCTTTCAGAGTAGCGGAGGAAACCCAGTTGAGTTTCTGGCTCAGATACTCTTCCAGCGCATTAGCGCGCACCATTTCATCGGGCGCGACGAAGCTGACCGCCAGTCCTTTTTCGCCTGCACGACCGGTGCGGCCGATGCGGTGGATGTGCACTTCAGGATCCCATGCCAGCTGGAAGTTCACCACCAACGCCAGCGATTTGATATCCAGTCCGCGTGCAGCCACGTCGGTGGCAATCAGCACGCGGATGCTGCCGTTGGCGAAACGGATCAGCACACGTTCACGATCGCGCTGCTCCAAATCGCCATGCAGTGCCAGTGCACTGATCTGACGATCATTCAATGCCGCTGCGACGTCATCACACTCACGTTTGGTATTACAGAACACTACGCAAGAAGCGGGCTGCTGCTGGCTGAGCAGGGCACTGAGCAGATTGCCACGCTCACTGGCGCTGGCTTCGATAAATTGCTGATCAATGGCAGGCAGTTCCGCTTTGTCTTCTGTGGCCACGGCCAATGCATCGCGCTGGAAACGCTGGCTGAGGCTGGCGATGGTATCTGGCCAGGTGGCAGAGAACAGCAGCGTCTGGCGTGCATCCGGTGTGAAACCAATGATCGCTTCCATATCGTCGCGGAAGCCCATCTCCAGCATGCGATCGGCTTCATCTAACACCAGCGTTTGCAGTGCGTTGAGATCGAGGTTGTCGCGCTTCAGGTGATCAAGGATGCGGCCCGGCGTGCCGACCACAATTTGCGGTGCGTGCACCAGCGAATCGCGTTGCGCACTCATCGGTTGACCGCCACACAGCGTCAATATTTTGATGTTGCGGGTAAAACGTGCCAGCTGACGCAGCACATTACTCACCTGATCGGCCAGTTCACGCGTTGGACACAGAATCAACGCCTGAGTTTGGCTTCGGGTGTTGTCAATGCGCTGCAGCAAGCCAATACCAAAGGCGGCCGTTTTACCGCTGCCGGTTTTCGCCTGCGCACGCACATCGCGCCCTTCAAGAATGGCGGGCAATGAAGCCGCCTGAATAGGTGTCATGGCGTCGAAGCCCATCTCGCGCAGGTTGTCGAGTTGGCTGGCAGGAAGTTGCGTCAGGGTAGAAAAAGCGGTCACGGGAATGTCTCAAATAGCGGTCAGGATTGCGGCGGTCAGTCTCGCAGAAAGGGCTGCTATCGGCAATGCAAATCGCGCAATTGATAACGCATTGAAATCAATTAGCGTGATGATCGTTTGATTAAATTTTCGCCTTTAATAGGTGTAAAATTCTAATCATTTTATTCTTTGTGACCGGTTGCTTCAAAAGATGTGAAACGTCTTTCCTGAATGAAAAGGTGCAATTAGCGTTGATAAAGGGACTATATAGCGTCTTTTTGACCTGTTTTTGTCTATGTTACGCTTATGTGTCACTTAAGATGGGTAAAATTCCGATTAAAATACCCTGCCGTTTTGCTTTATATTTGGCGCGCCACTTGGCAAACAATAATATCTTCAGAGGTCCACTTTGAGTCTTTACGTCCAGGGACAAAACGAAGACATTCTGAAAATCGTCGGCCGCGCCGTGTTAACCCTGCATCTGCACGGAGAGACCTTATCTTCGGATAAAGTTAGTTCCATGATTGCCTGTTACGCGGAAGAAGAGCCAGCTAGCGACGATGAAAACCAGCGTTTGTATGCGCTGGCGATTCAGATGTTATCGTAAATCCAGCAACTCGTATGGGGCGCTTGCCGCCCCTGCATTTTTCGTTCATCAAGCCTCCGTAAGGAGGCTTTTTTGATCTCAGACGCTGAACACCGGCATACCGCTGTGGAAGGTGGCTCGTACCGGCGAGATGCGGGCGACAGCCTCAGCGGAGCAGCTCGCCTCAACCAGCATCATGCTGGCGTCATCCTGGACTTTCGGCCACTGGCGCTCGCCCTGGTTCGATAGCGGCAAGATGCCGCCGGTGGCAATGTGCAGTGCCCGGCTCAAACCAAACTCATCCGAACCGCGATAGAGTTGTGCATACAGGTTGGCTTTCTCCAGCATGCTGCCGGTGCCAAACGGTGACCAGTGATCGATCACGCTGTCGGTGCCGGTCATTACCGTGATGCCCGCGGCCTGCAATTGCGGTAACGGCATGGTGAGTTTGCCGATGGGGATGGTGGACGCCACGCTCATCTGTTGTTCAGCCATGCCTGCAATCATCTTATCGAGCGTTTTGCCTTCCAGCGTGGCCAGCGCAAAGCCATGGCTCAGCGTCACTCTGCCTTTGAGCGGCGGGTTCTTCGCGATGGTGTCCACCATATACTGAATGGCCGCCACGCCAGAAGGTGCGGTTTCGTGCAGATGGATATCGACGCCACGATCAAAATCGAGCGCAATCTGGAACATGGCATCCAGCGAGGCCTGCATCGCGCCATCCACATTGGTGGGATCCAATCCGCCAACGTACTGCACGCCCATCTGCATCGCTTCGCGCATCAGGCCATCCACTTTGGAATGCAGTAAACCGTGCTGTGGGAAGGCGACAATTTCACAGGGAAATTCGGGGTGGTTCGCCAGCGCCCGCTTCAGATGCTCCAGGCTTTTTAGGCCACTCACCGGATCGATGTTGCAGTGGCTGCGTGCTTCGGTGGTGCCTTTACTGTGCAGCAAACCGATCAAAGCTTCGGCACGCGCCTGTGAGGTGGGCAGTAACTGCGGGATTAATACCTGCTCACGGGCAATCATATCCATGATGGTTTTGCCCTGACGTGGGCGTGGCGCTTGCCAGGGGCCACTATAAAATGTTTTGTCCAGGTGGATGTGCATGTCACGAGTGCGCGGCAACAGCAGCGAACCATGGGCATCCCACTGCGGAATGTCGGCGTTGCGCGCTTTACCAGCGGCTTCGATGGCGGCAAATTTGCCGTCTTTAACAGTGATATCGTAAAGCGCAGTACGCGTCGCGATGATGTCGTTGCCGTCACGCTCAAAGCCTTCCTCGAGGCGTACGTTGAGCAATTGGTAATGATCCACGCGCGGCGGCGGCGTAGAGATTGGCGCTGCGGCGGAAGAGGGCGATGAGGCGGCGGCGTTCATACCGGCTGCCAGCAGGCTTCCGGCTGCTGTGAGGCGGACGCCCTGGCTAATGAAATCGCGACGGCTAGGTGAAGTGAGGTGCATCAGAGGCTCCAGTCAACAAGTAAAACGTTAATCTGGCAAAACCCGGGGCGCGGCGCTGCGATATTTCCCACTGCTGAGCAGTGGGAAAATCACTGCCACTTTAACTGGCAAAATTCCACTAACGCCACGGCCAGCGCCTGTTGCAAATCATCCTGTGGAGAGCGGCAAAACAGCGCCAGCTCAAAGTGGCTGATCGGCGGTAAGCCTGCGGCTTCGTCCAGCACACGATGGCCGGGCAGGCGACAACTGGCAGGCAGCAGCGTTAAACCTAATCCGGCCGCGCTGGCACTGGCGAGTGCCACCAGACTGGCGCTGCTGTAGCTGATGCGCCAGCTGCGGCCCAGCGCATCCAGCGTCTGACACATCTCCTCGCGATACAGTCCCTGCTGGGGAAATACCACCAGCGGCACTGGCGTCTGCTCAAAGCAGGGGTGTTCGGCGCTGTCCAGCCACAGCAGGGGCTCCGGTCGCGCTGCCAATGGGCGTTCACCGCCGGGTTGCTTGATCAGCATGATATCCAGCTCTTCTCGCTGCCACGCACGATGCAAGTCGACATACATGCCGCTCATCACATCGAGGCGCAGCTGCGGATGCTCGCGGCTGAACTGCGCCAGCAGTGCTGCGGTGGGGGCAGCAAAATCCTCCGGTACGCCGAGGCGCAGGACGCCATCGCGCCACTTGTCGCTCAGCACATCGTGCGCTTCACCGTTGAGCGCAATAATGCGGCGGGCATAGCCCAGTAATTTCTCTCCCTCTTCAGTTAACACCACCTGATGCGAGGTGCGCTCCAGCAACGCTTTGCCAATCATCTCCTCCAGGCGGCGCACCTGCTGGCTGACGGTGGATTGCGATAGATGCACGCGGTCGGCGGCGCGCGTAAAGCTGGCGGTTTCGCATACCGCAACAAAACTGAGTAACTGCTGTGGCGTAAACATCGGCTGACGATTCATTTTTCCACTGATCACTATGGTGTTATTTCATTTCCAAATAGTAATCATTGCTGCGACCCTGACAACCTTTCTACTGCAGGATTGTGTATGAACCGACATTCCAACGGATTGACGCTCGCATCTTTGGTGCTGGCCGGGCTCAATATGCGTCCGTTACTGACTTCTGTTAGCCCATTGCTGGGCGAACTCCGCCAGGCCATGAGCCTCTCTTCCATTGCCGCTTCGTTGTTACCCGCCGTACCGATGGTGATGATGGGCGCGGTGGCGCTACTCAGTGCCTCCCTGATGCAACGTGTTCCGCTGCAACGTTTGTTGATCGCCGGGCTAGTCCTGCTGCTGCTGGCGCTGGCCGCACGCGGTGTGATTCACGACGGGCAATGGCTGGTGGTCAGCGCGCTTTTTGCCGGGCTGGGGGTTGGCGTGGTGCAGATGGCGATGCCAGGGTTGATCCGCCAGCGCTTTGCCCAGCGCAGCGCCCCCGTTACCGGGTTGTGGGCGGGCGCGTTGATGGGCGGCGGAGGATTAGGGGCAGCACTCTCGCCGTGGCTCAGTGCGCATTTCGGCTGGTCACTGGCGCTCACCGGTTGGGCACTGCCCGTATTGCTGGCGATTGTGCTGTGGTGGATCGTGCGTGTGCCGGTGGCGCAAAGCGCAGAGTCGGTATCTATGCCCTCGCTATGGCGAAAACCGCGCGCCTGGTCGCTGGCGCTCAGTTTTGGCCTGGTCAATGGCGGTTATGCCACGTGCGTCGCCTGGCTTCCGGATGCTTATCACCACCTTGGCTGGTCAGCACAGGCGGGCGGCTCGTTACTGGGGGTGATGATCCTTTGCCAGGTGGCTGGCGCATTATTCATGCCCTTGCTGGCGCTCAAGGCGGATCGTCGTCCACAGCTGATCATCAGTCTGGTTTGCCAGCTGGTCGGTATGTGCGGTTTCCTGTTTGCTCCCCTGCTGGCGCCTTGGTTGTGGGCGGCGATTGCCGGATTTGGTTTAGGGGCTGCGTTCCCGCTGGCGATGGTGCTGGCGCTCGATCACCTGCCACATCCGCAGGCGGGTGCACGCCTGGTGGCGTTTATGCAGGGCGCAGGTTTCATCATCGCCGGGTGTATGCCGTTTATCGCCGGTCAGTTGCAGGTGCTGACGCACAGTTTTACCAGCGTGTGGATGATGCAGGGCACCGTAACGGTGGGATTGATCGTGCTGAATCTTCGCTTTCATCCCCACAGTTATCGTCGGGCCTTTGGTCAGACAGAATGATGATTGGTCCTACCAAAACGATTTAAATGTTGCCACATCGTCACAGAACACGAAAAATAACCCCAGCCTCGTTGCTTTAGGTTAACAATGCATTAACTATCTGGAGCCAGAAAGCCCCACACTGCAATTTGGTCCTACCAATTTCAGTGAGCAGAAGGGCAAGACCTGCGGCGCAAATCTGCATTGCCGTTGCGCTGCACTCATCTGGTAACCTCTGGAGATAACGGCATGCCGGTGTGGCAACAAAACTACGATCCTCTCAACAATCTGTGGCTCTCCAGCCTGGTGGCGGTGATCCCGATTGTGTTCTTCTTCTTCGCCCTGCTGAAGCTCAAGCTGAAAGGCTATCAGGCGGGCACCGCCACGGTGGTGATTGCACTGCTGGTGGCGCTGTTCCTGTATGGCATGCCGTTGGGCCAGGCGCTGGCTTCCGTGGTCTATGGCTTCCTGTACGGCCTGTGGCCAATCGCCTGGATCATCGTCGCGGCAGTATTTGTGTATAAAATCTCGGTGAAAACCGGGCAATTCGACATCATCCGTGCTTCGATCCTCTCCATCACACCCGATCAGCGCTTGCAGATGCTGATCGTCGGATTCTCCTTCGGCGCGTTTCTCGAAGGGGCGGCGGGTTTTGGCGCACCGGTGGCAATCACCGCAGCCCTGCTGGTGGGATTGGGCTTTAATCCGCTGTACGCGGCTGGCTTATGCTTGATCGTCAACACCGCGCCAGTAGCCTTTGGTGCGATGGGGATTCCGATTATTGTCGCCGGGCAAGTCACCGGACTCGACAGCTTCCAGATTGGCCAGATGGCCGGGCGTCAATTGCCGTTCCTGACCCTCATTGTGCTGTTCTGGATCATGGCGATTATGGATGGCTGGCGCGGTATCAAAGAAACATGGCCAGCAGTGATCGTCGCGGGTGGATCGTTTGCCATTGCGCAGTTCCTCAGCTCCAACTTCCTTGGCCCGGAATTGCCGGACATCATCTCGTCACTGGCCTCTCTTGTCTGCCTCACGCTGTTCCTGCGCCGCTGGAAGCCAGTACGTATTTTCCGTTTCGATGAGAAAACCGCCGTTGACCCGACGCAAACCTCTCAGCGCTATACGCTGGGCCAGATTGTGCGCGCGTGGATGCCATTCCTGTTCCTCACGGCTACCGTCACTCTGTGGAGCATTCCGCCGTTCAAGGCGCTGTTTGCTAAAGGTGGCGTGATGTATGACTGGGTATTCAGCGTTCCGGTACCGCTGCTGCATGAGCTGGTGGCACGTATGCCGCCGGTGGTGAGTGCGGCAACGCCTTATGCGGCCATCTTCAAGTTTGATGTGCTGTCAGCCACCGGTACAGCGATTATCGTGGCGGCGGTGCTGTCCGTGATCTGGCTGCGTATGAAGCCCGCTGCGGCGATCCAGACCTTCGGTGAGACGCTGAAAGAACTGGCACTGCCCATCTACTCCATCGGTATGGTGCTGGCCTTCGCCTTTATCTCCAACTACTCCGGATTGTCTGCCACACTGGCCTTAGCGCTGGCGCACACCGGCAATGCCTTTACTTTCTTCTCGCCGTTCCTTGGCTGGCTTGGCGTGTTTCTGACAGGATCTGATACCTCTTCAAATGCGTTGTTCGCGGCGTTGCAGGCCACCACCGCGCAGCAGATTGGTGTGTCGGATGTGCTGCTGGTGGCCGCCAACACCACGGGTGGCGTGACGGGTAAGATGATTTCACCTCAGTCGATCGCCATCGCCTGCGCCGCCGTGGGGCTGGTGGGTAAAGAGTCGGATCTGTTCCGCTTTACCGTTAAACACAGTCTGATCTTCACCTGCATGGTGGGGGTGATCACAACGCTGCAAGCTTATGTCTTAACCTGGATGATTCCATGACAGAAAACACGCCGCGATTAGCGGAAACGCTACGGGCGCGATTGCTCGCCTGGATTGAGGAACACCAGCTGGAGCCGGGTATGCGCTTACCGGCCGAGCGCCAGCTGGCCGCTGAGTTCGGTGTGTCACGCTCATCATTGCGTGAGGCGATTCAGCAGCTGATCAGTAGCGGCGTGTTAATCAGTAAACGCGGCGGCGGTACCTGGCTGTGTGAGCCGCAGGAGCCCTGGTCGGAACAGCGTATTGTTGAGCCGATTCGCCAACTGCTGGCGGACGATCCCGATTATCGCTGGGATATTCTGGAAGCGCGCCACGCCATCGAAGCCAGCACCGCCTGGCACGCCGCCTTGCGTGCCACTGAAGCGGATAAAGAGAAGCTGCGCCTCGCTTTTGATGCTCTGCTCAAGATGCACGACTGCGATGATCCCGATATCGCGGCGCAGGCCGACCTGCGCTTCCATCTCGCCATCGCTGAGGCCTCGCACAATGTGGTGCTGCTGCAAACCATGCGTGGTTTCTTCGATTTGCTGCAGTCTTCGGTACTGCACAGCCGCCAGCGCATGTACACCCAGCCGGTGATTTTTAATCGCCTGAATGAACAGCACCAGGCGATGTTCGATGCGGTGATGGCCGGTGATGCCGAGGCGGCACGCCAGGCGGCGATGGATCACCTCGGCTTTGTACATACCACCTTGAAATCGCTCCATGAAGATGAAGCCCGGCAGGCGCGCATTACCCGCTTGCCAGGCGAATCCCTGGATAATCGTAAGGAAAAAAACTGATGATCATCTCTGCAGCCAGTGACTATCGCGCCGCGGCGCAACGCATCCTGCCCCCGTTCCTGTTCCACTACCTTGACGGCGGCGCGTATGCCGAACACACCCTGAAGCGCAATGTGTCCGATCTGTCGGACGTGGCGCTGCGTCAGCGGGTGCTGAAGAACATGTCCGATCTCAGTCTGGAAACCAAACTGTTCAACGAAACGCTGTCGATGCCGGTCGCGTTAGCGCCCGTGGGTTTGTGCGGCATGTACGCGCGACGCGGGGAAGTGCAGGCCGCGCGTGCAGCGGCACTGAAAGGTATTCCGTTCACGCTCTCCACGGTATCGCTGTGCCCGATTGAAGAGGTAGCGCCAGCCATTAATCGTCCGATGTGGTTCCAGCTGTATGTACTGCGCGATCGTGGTTTTATGCGCAACGCACTGGAACGCGCGAAAGCGGCGGGCTGCTCGACGCTGGTCTTTACCGTGGATATGCCGACGCCGGGCGCGCGTTATCGTGATGCGCATTCGGGCATGAGCGGCCCAAATGCGGCGATGCGTCGATACTGGCAGGCGGTGACGCATCCGCAGTGGGCGTGGGATGTCGGGGTGCATGGGCGTCCGCACGATCTCGGTAATATCTCCGCTTATCTTGGCAAGCCTACCGGACTGGAAGATTATATTGGCTGGCTGGCGAACAACTTTGACCCGTCGATCTCATGGAAAGATCTGGAGTGGATTCGTGAGTTTTGGGATGGGCCGATGGTGATCAAAGGCATTCTGGATCCGGAAGATGCGCGTGATGCGGTGCGCTTCGGCGCGGACGGCATTGTGGTCTCTAACCATGGCGGACGCCAGCTGGATGGTGTGCTGTCATCGGCGCGCGCACTGCCTGCCATTGCAGACGCCGTGAAAGGCGATATTGCGATTCTGGCCGACAGTGGTATCCGCAACGGGTTGGATGTGGTGCGCATGATCGCGCTGGGTGCAGACAATGTCCTGCTGGGTCGCGCCTTTATCTATGCACTGGCGACCCATGGTCAGCGTGGCGTTGAGAATTTGCTGAATTTGATCGAAAAAGAGATGAAAGTGGCGATGACGCTGACCGGGGCCAAAACCATTGCCGAGATCACCCAGGACTCGCTGGTGCAGGCGAATGCGCTGCTGAGCGAAGCGGGTTTACATCCGGCTCGACCGCGTGCCGTGAGCTGAGGCGCGGAAAGCAAAATGAGTGGAGTTGTCTATACTGACTGCTGTCTGACTAACAGGAGGAATGACATGACCATTCATAAGAAAGGATCGGCCCATTGGGAAGGCGACATTAAAGGCAAAGGCACCGTGAGCACCGAAAGTGGCGTGCTGAGCAACCAGCCTTATGGCTTCAATACCCGCTTTGAGGGTGAGAAGGGCACCAATCCGGAAGAGCTGATCGGTGCTGCACATGCGGCGTGCTTCTCCATGGCGTTGTCGCTGATGCTGGGTCAGGCTGGGCATCCGCCTAAAAGCATCGACACCACCGCGGATGTGTCCCTGGACAAGAAAGGTGAAGGTTTTGCCATTACCAAAATTGCACTCACCAGCACCATCGCGCTGCCAGGCATCGACAGTGCCAAATTTGATGAGATTATTCAGAAAGCCAAAGCGGGCTGCCCGGTATCTCAGGTGCTTAATGCCGAGATTAGCCTGGACTACACGCTGAATAATTAATCGCCCTTACGGGTTACCAGCGGTAGAATAGCGATGCGCCTTAGGGCGCATCGTTGCTTTCTGCCGTCTGGAGGATGCGTGGGGAAAAAACTGGCTGCAACTAAACACTGGAAAATGATTGTGGTGCTGCTGTGCATCTGCGGCGCGCTGATGCTGATTCGCTGGGCGGCGATGATATGGGGTTAAAAGACTGGATCTGCCGCCATAAGCTCGGCGTGCTAGTGATGGTGATTCTGGTGCTGGAAGGGGTGCACTATCTGCTGACCGCCAGCTGGTTACCGTGGCAGCTCGGTTGATTCAGGCGTATTCGCTGTCTGGCTGACGAACGTTACGCACACTGCTGCGCGCAATGCGATAGGCCTTGCGTGGGTCGCCCGCCACAAACTCAAAGGTCGGCGAGTAGTAGAATGGCAACCAGCCTTCAAAGCTGCTCTCCCACTCCCAGCGCACCGGGCAGGGCCAGAGAATGCCATCATACAAAATGTAATAAACCCAGCGTCCGTTTGGACGACGGGGGCGAGTCTTCTTCATGGGATTCACAACGGTAATAGTGTAAAGCAGCTTATATTTTGGACGCTATGCGCCGATCTTGCAATGCCGTCTGGCTTATTTTTGTACAGCTCAAATAAAACTGGCACCGAATTAACGGTGCACTTCCCCGCACAGCAGGACCACATTCGGTCGAACTTTATGGATGCGGTCGGCCATTTGCTCACAGGCCACTTTGGTCGGGTAGATACGTTCTGACACCGGTAAGGCGTCACAGGCATCATGTCCACACGCGCTCACTAACAACACAAAACCAATCAGCATGATTGGACTCCTTAAACACGTTCCTGATGATACGGAAGCAGTGGCTGTTCGTTCCTTTTTTTAATCCAGTATAGCCAAACGGCACGAGAGTCAATGATCACCCTGAGCGGCCTGGTGGTGCGAACGGTGAGATTATAACCAGCCGGACGCACAACAGCATGACAATCTGAGCTAAACTGTGCGGCCCTGACAAAAATGATGAGTGAGTGACCAATGTTGAACGAAATTGCCCATCCGGCCAGCAGCCCAAAACAAGCCGCGCTGCAACTGGTGATTGAACTGGTGCGTGCAGGCAAACTCAGCCCAATGCAAGGCGATGCTTCAAACATGATTTCTATTTACGAGCAGTTCAAAGCCCATTTTGAGGCGGACAAACACAAAGACTCGGCCATTTCCTGATGCTTTTATTCTGAAAACAGCGCAATCTCTTGCGCTGTTTTTTTATGCATAGAACCAGGCGGGCAGAATCGCGATCAGGTTATTCAGCGTATGCAGGAAGATGGGCAGCGCGAGGCTATTGCTGCGCAGACGGGCGTAACACAGCAACAGTGAAAACAGCGTCAGGGCCACGATGGTTTCCCAATGCACGTATTGCGTGTGCATCGCGGCGAACAGCAGCGAGGTGAGCAGCATGCAGGCGAAGCGACTTTTCGGCGCCCATAACAGAAACCCCTGTAACAGAAAACCGCGGAACAACACCTCTTCAAACACCGGTGCCAGCAGCACGGCGGTCAGCAGCAGGATCAACATCGAACTGCGACCCTGTTGACTCTGGGCAATCAACCAGCCTTCCGGTTGCAGGAATTGCGTTTGCGCCACCATCAGTGCCACCAGCGCACCCACAAACAGCAGCGCCTGACCGGGACGGAGATATCCCAGCGGAATGTCAGTGCGGCGTTGGCAGTAAAAACGATACAGCGGGTAAATCACCGCGAATTCGAATAAGCAGAGCACCGGCACCAGTAAACCGTTATTACGCAGCGCCCCATAGTTGGGAAACAGCGTAATCAGCATGGTCACGACGTAATACACCACAAAGCTCGCGGCGTAGAACAGCGTCAGCGTCACCTTGTCGGATTGGGTGTCCATAGTCAGCTCAATGGGCAGAGGAAAACGCATAGTAGCAATGGCGATCATTGCTGTCGAGATGGCCCCACACAGAATCGCACTGCTCAAAAATTCCGCCGTGAGGACTAAATCTGCGGCGGCCTGCGCCGATAACCGAAAAAACCATTACAGGACAGAGGCGCCATGAACGCGCACCCTGTCTTCTTTTTTGCTGCCTCTGTTTTGCGAGCATATTGCATGAATTCTGAGTATCACCGGCACGCGACCTTGCCTGCCAGGGCTAATATGGAAGCACACACCGTTCGGGTGACGCGACGCAGTCTGCGCACTCTGACATCGCTGCTGTTTGGCGTGCTGCTGCTTTCAGTCGTGATGGTGCTGGTGATAGCCCACCGACAAAACAGCGACTCGATCCAGCAGGATGTCAACCTGATGCGCCAGGCCTGGCTACAGCAGCAGGAGAAGATGATCATCGATGTGCGTGATTATGCGAACTGGGGGGAAGGCTGGAAAAATTTGCACCTGACGGTGAATAAAGTCTGGGCGTGGGACGAAGAGAACTTTGGCCCCAGCCTGTACAAAGAGTATCACTACGATGGCGTGTTTGTGATCGATGGCGCCGGCAAAACGCGCTATGCGGTGGTGAATGGCAAATTGTCAAAGGCGTCGCTGGAGAGCTGGTTAGGTGGGCAAGCTGCACTATTGCTGGCCGCCGCACGTCACCAGCCCGAAGATGGCATCACACGTAACGTGATAATCAATCAGCAGCCGGCATTGGTGGTGGCCGCACCGATCACCCCAGGCAAGGTGCCCGATCTCCCCACCATCTCTGGCCCTTCTTCGGTGATGGTGTTCGTCAACATCATGACTCCGGAAAAACTGCAGGCGCTGGGCAAATCGCTCAATGTGATTGCGCCGCGTATTGCGAATGGCTTAAACGATGCGTTGTATGAACCGCGTCTGGTCGAACCGGTGATTCAGGGCGAATCGCTGGTATTGCGCTGGCAGGCCAAAAATCCCGGTTTTGGTGTGATATGGCTGATGATGCCGCTGTTGCTGTTTACGGCGTTAGCGGTTGCGCTGGTGACGCGCCGGGTGATTCGCCATGCGCTGCATAATGCAGTTATTTCCGATCGTCGCTTTGAAATGCTGGTCATCAGCCAGCGTGAACTGGCGAACAGTGAAGAGCGTTTTCGCGATCTTGCAGAAGCGGCCTCAGACTGGATTTGGGAAGTGGACGATCAGGGCCGCCTTTGCTATCTCTCCTCGCGGTTTGCCGCCGTGACAGGACACGAGGTCAAAAGCTGGATTGGGCGGCCGCTGGATCAACTCCTTAGCCATCCTAGCCATTCGCTGGTGGCCTGGCTGTTGCGTCAGGGCGATGAAATGCAGCATGTGCCGCTGCGCTGCCAGTTTATGGCTTCCAATGGCGAGCGCCGCATCGGCGAATTGATGGCGAAAACCATTCGTCGTAATGGACTGCGCACCGGCTTTCGCGGCACGGTGTCCGATATCACCCATGAAGTGGATGCGGAAGCGCGCATCCAGTTCCTGTCACGCCACGATCTGCTCACTGGCCTCGCCAACCGCATGCAGCTACAGGAATTCCTGACCACACATCTGGAAAATGCCACGCAAGAGGCACCGCTGTTTGTGATCAGCTTCGATCTCGATCAGTTCAAACCGATCAACGATTCTTGGGGCCACGCGGTGGGCGATGTGGTGCTGAATGAGATCTCTCAACGGCTGAAAAACCTGATCGGCCCAGATGAACTGGCGGCACGACTGGGCGGAGATGAGTTTATTCTACTACTGCGCGAAAGCTCGCGCGCCGGTCTGGAGTATCGCTGCCGCGCACTGCAACGCGCCGTACATCAGCCGATTATCAGCGGATCGCATCAACTGAGTCTTACAGCCAGCATGGGCATCGTCAGCGCACCGCAGGACGCCAGCCAACCGGAAGCCTTGCTACGGCTTGCGGACATCGCTCTCGGCCAGGCACGCACGGCTGGACGCGATCGCTGGGTATGGTACTCCAACGATATGGCCAACCATATTCAATCGAAGCGCGATATGGTGCAGGCGATTGAAGAGGCGCTGCGCAACAACACATTTTCACTGCACTACCAGCCGCGCTATCAACTGCAAACGGGACAGCTGGCTGGCGCAGAGGCGCTGATTCGCTGGCAGGTGGGCGAGGATAAATGGATTACCCCTGACCGCTTTATTCCGCTGGCGGAAGAGAATGGGCTGATCGCTGCCATCAGTGACTGGGTGCTCATGCGCGCCTGCCATGATGCCAGCGATTGGGGCGACCAGCGCTATGTATCCGTGAACATTTCACCGGTGGAGTTCCGCAACAGCGATCTGGTGGATCGTGTGGCGCATGCGCTGGCGGTTAGCGGCTTACCGGCCACCCGACTGGAGCTGGAGATCACTGAAAACGTGACCTTCGAGCATCCCGATCGTGCGCTGGAAATCATGCAGGGGTTGCGTGCGCTGGGCGTGCGGCTGACGGTGGATGATTTTGGTACTGGCTATGCTGCCTTAGGCTATCTCAAAACCTTCCCATTCAATGGCTTGAAAATCGATCGATCATGGATGAAAGAGTTCCCGGAATCCAGGCAGGCGCAATCAGTGGTGGCGGGGATTGTCGGATTGGCACGCGCCTTTGCGCTCACCATCACGGCAGAAGGGATTGAAACCGAAGCGCAACTCAACGAGCTAAAAGCGCTGTCGTGTGAAGAGGGGCAGGGCTATTTTCTCGGCAAACCGATGCCGCTTGCGGCATTTAATGCGCGTTTGCAGGATGAAAAAGAGGCCGCTCAATAGGCGGCCTCTCGTTGATGGCGGCCGTTTTGCCGCCAGCATTATCGTGGCTTAGCGCACCCGAACCGCAACCACGGTCATCAGGATGGCAAAGCCGATAAAAATAGCAAGTTCCATCATCGTCTCCTCAGATAATTCTTAGTTAATTATAGTGACTGAGTGCGTAATTTTTAGACAGCGCGTGCGATTAATCCTGGAAAATGAGAGGAAGATCGCGTGTTACAGCACAATTCTTCGACCAATCCGCTGGCATTGTTTTCACATCAACGGCTTGCTTTGTTACTCTCGGGAATGGTTGTTTACTATCCAGGAGGAGAAACTTGTGACCCATTATGGAAAAGCGTTACTGGCCACGGCCTTTTTTGCCTTAACCGCCTGCCAGTCAGCCAGCAAACCGGACAGCACCGCTGCCGCCAGCCACGATCCCGAAACCGATCAGTGTGGCGCATCGCAATATCAGAATTATATCGGCCAGCCACTGAGCAGCCTTGATACCCAACGCTTTGCGGTGCCGGTGCGCGCCATTCCGTGGAACGGTGCCGTCACCATGGACTTCAACCTGCGCCGCCTGAACTTTACTGCTGATCAGAGTGGTAAAATTTCGCGGGTTTATTGCGGATAAATTCAAACGGACATCGCATTGTCATTGGGCTGTCATGGCGCCGGGCGAGGATAGCTGCGCATTACGGAGATTTCCTCGTCACTCTCGAATATGCAATGCTCGTCTTGTTTCTTCCCGCCTCGGCGGGAATTTTTTTATCTATTAATCCGTACTGGATTGATGAGGAGCGACGATGAGACACACCAAAAAAATTCTGCTAATCACCCTGCTATTAAGTCCACTGGCGCACGCCTCGAGCGAAGCCGCCTGGCAGCAAAACAGCCAAACCCGGCAGCAAGCCTGTCTGAAAGCCAGCGGCCTGAAAGGGGTGAAGGTGGTGGGGAAACCGATTCAGTATGACGACAGCGTCGGCTACGACGCGGTACTGCTGGAAGGGCGTTATCCGCAGAAGCACATGAAAAATCAGATTGGGCGTGAGCTGTGCCTGTACCAGCGTACAAGCGGAAAAGCGGTGGTCAGCGAGGCCGATCACCTGCGCGCAGTGAAGTAACACGATATGGAGGCGCGCCCGCTTACGGCGCGTCTTAAAGTCCCTGAACGCTACAATTGTCCTTTAAGTCCGCCGCACACAAGGCGATTTTCCCGGCGGCTGAATGACGGCACCTTACGGCTTTTGTTGCCTGTCTTCCAGCAACTGCGCCAACAGATTGCGATAGCTTTGGAGCTGCTGCTCATCCCCTTCAAACTCCAGTTTGGCAATCACCCGCGCAATGATCGCTTTGCTGGTAGCGGGCTGACCATCATCCATCAATTCGCGCATGATCGCTGCCAGCAGATCGCTCTCGTGCGGCGCATGCCAGGCAGGGCTGTTAAAGTAATCGGTAATCGCCCGACTGGCGCTGTTAGGATGTATTCTCATGGCTGACCTCCGCAGAGACAACGATGCCCACCGCCGGTTATTGGCAGCATTGGGAAATATGGGTTAAGCATGGGAACTGTCCAGAAAGGGCAGCGCCTCGCCAGCGATGGCCGGTGATTTTTTAAACATAGATGCGGCGTCGAATATTGTCAGTAATGGATAGACATATTTTTTCACGTTTGCGCTTCGTCGCGACGCGCTTATCTTGCTGAGTTGTTTGTTACAGCACATAAAGACACTATAAATCGTGTCCCTTACACTATTTGCTGTGAGCAGAATCACGCAAGGCAGCGGAAAACCGCGTTTTTAACCCGATGCCATGTTTTGCCGTCCAGCGATGTTATGAGGTTGTTAGACTGAACCCTCATTTCATTTTTTCTGATGTAGATGCCCATGCTACGCTCCATCGAGTCCTGGAAGGTCAATCTGATTTCGGTCTGGTTTGGCTGCTTTTTCACTGGATTGGCCATCAGCCAGATCATTCCCTTCCTGCCGCTTTACGTTGAGGAACTCGGTATCCATGGCGCCAATGCACTGAGCGTCTGGTCGGGTCTCACCTTCAGTATTACCTTCATCGTCTCTGCTGCGGTAGCGCCGCTGTGGGGCAGTCTGGCTGACCGCAAAGGGCGCAAGCTGATGCTGTTACGCGCATCCTTTGGCATGGGCGCGGTGATTCTGTTGCAGGCGTTTGTGACCGAAGCATGGCAACTGCTGCTGCTGCGTGCGCTAATGGGCCTGACATCCGGTTATATTCCTAATGCGATGGCGCTGGTGGCCGCTCAGGTTCCGCGTGAGCGCAGCGGCTGGGCATTGAGCTGTGTCTCCACCGGGCAAATTGGCGGTGTGATTCTGGGGCCGATGATTGGCGGGCTGCTGGCTGACTGGCTGGGACTGCGCATGGTGTTTATTGTCACGGCAGTGCTGTTGATGGTGAGCTTCCTTGTCACGTTGTTCCTGATCAAAGAGACCGGCTACACGCCAGTGAGCAAGCAGGACAAAATGAGCGGACGCGAGGTGTTCCGCAGCCTCGACAATCCTCGCCTGATGATGTGTCTGTTCGTCACCACCATGGTGATCCAGATGTGTAACGGTTCGGTGAACCCGATCCTGACGCTGTTCGTGCGTGAGCTGGCGCCCGATGCGCAGAATCTTGCCTTCCTCAGTGGTGTGATTGCCGCACTGCCGGGCGTTTCGGCGCTGATCTCCGCCCCTCGTTTGGGTAAGCTGGGCGATCGCATTGGCACGCAGCGCATTCTGATGGGCACCATGCTGTTTTCTCTGGTGTTGCTGATGGCGATGTCATTCGTTACCAGCGCCACTCAGTTAGGCGTGCTGCGTTTCCTGCTGGGCTTTGCCGATGGCGCGATGATGCCTGCAGTACAAACGCTGCTGGTACGCCACTCGCGCGATAATGTCACCGGACGCATCTTTGGCTACAACCAATCCTTTATGTATCTCGGCAACGTGGCCGGCCCGCTATTGGGTGCGGCGGTTTCTGCTGCGACCGGCTATCGCTGGGTCTTCTTCGCTACCGCCGTGGTGGTGCTGTTGAATGTCCTGCTTCTGCGCCGCTTCTATCGCCGCCCGAAAACTGAGCTGACTCCACCGCTGAGCCAGCAAGGTGAGGCGGCGAAGAAGTCTACTGGCGCAGCGTCAGCGCGTAGTGCCACTGCTGCTGAGAAAGCAAAAACTCCGGGCTGACGCTGGGGCTCCAGGAATCGTCACCGCCCACGCCCATATGGAAGCCATCAAGGTGCAGCCAGCAGCCTTCCTCTTCCCGCAACAGATGGCGATGCGAGGTATCACGCAGCTGTTCGAGGCTGTAGCGGCTGAGCGAGAACGCAAAATCGCCGCTCGCCTGCCAGCTGCCGGTATCAAGCTGGCGCGTACCGCAGCGCAATCCATTTTCACCGGGAAACACATAGGCGGTACTCAGCGAAGTCAGCGGCTGCTGCCAGTGTGAAAACTGCGCCGCCAGCTGACGATCCGGATAGTTTTCATGCGGGCCCAGGCCGAGCCAGCTCACACTCTGCGGCGCGCTCCTCAACTGACAACGCAACCCGATGCGCGCGGGAGCAGGCAAGCCCGGCGCCTGTTGCACCTCGACACTGACGCTCAACTCACCGTTGCCACCGATCTGATAACGCTTGTGGCTGGTAAAGATCATCTGCCCATTGGCCTCCCACTGATGCCAGGTTTCAATCAGCACGCTGTGTTTCAGACTATCGACCTGCATATCCAGCAGCACCGCTTCCAGCTGGTTATAGCCCGCGTGTTTCCAGCGCTCCACCCAGGCATTGGGATCGACATTGGCGGCTTCACTGGTGCCGATATCGTTATCAATCGGCGCGCGTACAAAGCACTCCTGCAATGACGTCAGCATCGTCTCTTCATCGTGAACAAACCATTGCACCAACTCCCCACTGCGGCGCGAGAAGTGCCAACGCTGTTGCGGCAGTTGCACGGCAACCAAATCGTGATTGGCAATCAGCTCTGGCGCGGTGGGCGTGGCATCAATCACACGAGGCATTAACGCGGCGGGCAGCGGCCACTGATCCCAGGCCACGCGGGCATCGGCTTCCGACCATGCGGTGGCAGCGATCTGATGCACCGCGAGATTCAGCCACGCATTCCCCTGTAAATGTTCAGCGGCTGGAATATCAATCGTCTGGCTGCCCTGCGCGGTGAGATGCAGCGGCAGTTCGCCCTGCGCGACGGAAACGCCATCCTGTTCAATCGACCAGCGCAGCACTTCATTATCGCTGCTGCGGAACAGGTACTCGCTGGTGATCGTGAAACGCCAGGCATTACTGGCATCGCGCTGGAACTGGAAGAATTGCTGTGCACGCTGCGCTTCAAACAAAGCCGGATGCGGCGTTCGATCGGCAAACACCAGACCGTTCATACAGAACTGACGGTCGTTAGGCGTGTCGCCAAAATCGCCGCCGTAAGCCTGCCATGGCTGGCCTTGTTCGTCATAACGCGTCAGGCTTTGATCGACCCAATCCCAGACAAAACCGCCCTGCAGGCGCGGGAACTGACGGAAGGCCTGCCAGTATTTGGCGAAGCCACCGAAGCTATTGCCCATCGCGTGCGCATACTCGCACAGGATCAGCGGACGCGTTTCACCCGGCAGGCCAATCCATTTTTTCAATGACCACTTCGGTACGGCAGGGAAGGGCTGATCCTGATCGACGCGCGCATACATTGGGCAGACAATATCGGTGGCGGCAGTATTGGCGCCACCGCCTTCATATTGCACCGGACGGGTCGGATCGCTGCTTTTCACCCATTGATAGAGCGCATCATGGGTACTGCCATGGCCGGACTCATTGCCGAGTGACCAGATGATGATACAAGCGTGGTTACGATCGCGCTGCACCATGCGCGTGATGCGCTCGCTATAGGCGGCGAACCAGCGTGGATCGGCCGATAAACGGTTCATTGGCTGCATGCCGTGGGTTTCAATATTGGCCTCATCGACGACATACAGGCCATATTCATCGCACAGGCGATACCACAGCGGATGGTTGGGATAATGCGCACAGCGAACGGCGTTGAAGTTGTGGCGTTTCATTAATTCAATATCGCGCCGCATGCTGGCTTCATCCACCACCTGGCCATTTTCCGGATGATGTTCATGACGGTTAACGCCGCGAATCAGCAGGGCCTTGCCGTTGACGCACAGTTGACCGTTTTCAATGCTGACACGCCGGAAGCCGACATCGTAGGCTTCGGCTTCAATCACCTGCCCGTTGTCATCCAATAGCGTCACCACGGCACGATAGAGATGGGGCGTTTCCGCACTCCACAGCAGGGGATTTTTTATCGGCAGCACCAGCAGCGCGCGCTCTGGGTAATGCCCACGTTCGTCAATCACCGCACTGCCCGGCGCTTGTTCTTCACTGCCGATGCAGGTTTCGTCCTGCCACAGGCTCACACGCAGACGGCACTGATTAAGCGGTCGTTCACCGGCGTTAATTTTGACACTCACGCGCAGATCGCCACGGATATATTCCGGGCTCAGCGCCGTTTCGATTTGCACGTCGGCCAGTTGGGTTGATGGCTTATGAAGCAGGCTGACGTCGCGGAAAATCCCGCTCATGCGCCACATATCCTGATCTTCTAAATAGCTGCCATCGCTCCAGCGCAACACCATCACTGCCAGTCGGTTCTGGCCACGCTGTAATGCCTGACTGAGATCAAACTCGGCTGGCAGGCGGCTGTCCTGTGAATAGCCGATCCACTGGCCGTTACACCACAGGATAAAGGCCGAGTTAACACCGTCAAACACAATGCGCGTTTGTCCTTGCGTCAGCCAACTCTCATCGACATTGAATGTGAGCGAATAACATCCGGTGGGGTTTTCCTTGGGAACAAACGGCGGGTTCACAGGAATCGGATATTGCACGTTAGTGTAGATTGGCGCGTCAAAGCCATGCAGCTGCCAGTTTGCAGGCACGGGCAGGGAATGCGCGCCAGGCAAATCCTGCAGCAACCAGCTTTGTGGCACCGCTTCAGGCTGTGAGAAATAGCTGAAACTCCACTGTCCATTCAGTAACTGGCGTGATGGGGAAGGGGCATCGTCGCGCGCACTGACTTCATCGCGCCAGCTGGAAAACGGCGGATGGGCATCCAGACGGTTCAGGCTAGTGATCACCGGATTTTCCCAGTCGCGACGCGCCAGGATATCACTGAGAGAAAGGGTGGGCAGGGTCATGGTAAGATCTCATTGATTGTAATGCGCTCACATTGCGTCATTTCGCGCGGCGTGTAAAGTGATCGACCGCCCGCAATGGTTGAAATTTTCTTCAATATGATGATGCCTCTGTGGTTTTTTTGCGGGCGTAGTGCCAGTAATTTGTTAAGCGTGGTGAGCAGAGATGAATAGCGCCGGGTTGCAGAGAATTCTGTATTGTCGTGCCCGTTACCGCCTCATACACTCAGCCCGATTTCACCATCCAGAGGTAATTATGGTCCGTATTATTAAACTCGCTGCCGTTGTGGCATTGGTGACCGCGTTGAGCGGTTGTATCTTCCCACCGCCGGGTGGCGGAGGCGGTTGGGGTGGTCCTGGCGGCGGTGGCGGTCCAGGTCGTGGCTTTATGGGACCCCATTAATTAGCGCCAGACGTTAATGCATGATTACGCGCGAAACGTTTCGAAAAAGCCCTATCAATGAAGTGAAACGTTTCGCCGTTACATATTGAAATTCCGTTTCTTTTTTAACGCTGCGCTTATTCTAAATTTTAAGCAAACCGCCAAAAATCCCTGTTGTTTTAACCCCCTCAATGCTAACGTCTGTTTTCCATCTCTTATTGAGCCTGTCGCATGAAAAACCTTATCGCGGAACTTCTGCTAAAACTGGCTGAGAAAGAAGAAGAGTCAAAAGAATTAGTGGTCCAGGTAGAGGCATTAGAAATTGTGCTGACGGCCATGCTGCGTAAGCTGGATCCTGAACAATTCAACGAGATTGCGGCCGGTATCGCCACCGCGATGCCTCCACTTGCCCCTGCGGCAGAAACCCCAGATACCACTCTGCTGCGTAACTACGTTGAAAAGCTGCTGAATCATCCCCGCGTGTAAGTGTCACGCCACGCTGAAGAACCGATTTTGCTGTTAGCGTGCTCGCAGCAAGCTTTGGACGAGGGAATATATTTTTTTCTGCATTGCTTATTTCCTGCCATGATTAAGAGGCAATAATTCTATGGAGATTCCGGCAATGAAATCGTGTCTTTTGGCAATGATAGCAGCAGGCCTGCTGTTGGCGGGCAATGCGGGTGCAGCAGAGAAAACCGCCCAACAAAATAAAATGACCATGTGTAATCAACACGCATCTTCTCAGGATTTAAAAGGGGATGCGCGTAAATCCTTCATGAGCGACTGTCTGAAAAAAGACAGCAAGATGGGCAGCATGACGCCGCAGCAAATGAAGATGAAAACCTGTAATACCGACGCGGCTGATAAAAAACTCAGCGGCGATGCACGCAAGACCTTTATGAGTTCCTGCCTGAAAAAAGCCTAATCGAATTGCACCTGATTTAAGGGTTCATACTGTGTATGAGCCCTTTTTATTGCTTCTCACTCGCTCCCATTCACCGGTCAGAAGAAAAAGTAATAGCCGGAGCGTTGTCACATTTTAAACGCGGTAATGCTGCCAGGATGCATTAATCCTAAATAAGGACTAATTAAAAAATAATCTATCCTTCCCCTCGAACCGGATGCTTTCGTCGGGCAGCTTTGACCTGTGGAGACGGCTATGAATGTGCTTGATTATGCTGTGATGGCGCTGTATGCGCTGATGATAGTGGCCATTACGCTCTGGGCGATGCGTAAAGTCGGCAGCACGCGTGATTTCTTTGCGGCAGGCGGGAAAATGCCCTGGTGGTTGTCGGGCGTCTCGCATCATATGTCCGGCTACAGTGCGGCCGTGTTCGTGGCCTATGCGGCAGTGGCTTATAACATGGGCATCACCATCTATTTCTGGTGGGCGTTTCCCATCTCCGTTGCGGTATTAATCGGGTCGCGCCTGTTTGCCCCACGCTGGGCCAGACTGCGAATCCATATGAATATCGAATCGCCGATGGAGTACCTCGCGACGCGTTATAACCTGCCAACGCAAATGGTGCTGGCATGGAGTGGGGTGCTGCTGAAAACCTTCGACGTCGGTGCTAAATGGGCCGCCATTGCCGTAATCATTAATGTCTTTACCGGGTTAGATCCGTTGATTGGCATCTGTATCTCCGGGGCGCTTAGCCTGTTTTATACCGTGATGGGCGGTTTATGGGCCGATGCCTGCAATGACTTCGGCCAGTTTGTGGTGCAGTTTGTCGCCGCGATGGTCATGGTGGTGGCCGTGGCGATGCATCTGGGTGGTTTCGGCGAACTGTTCACCATCTGGCAGCACTTGCCCGCCACGCACACCGACATCGTTCAGGAGCCGTATACGCTCGGCTTTATCCTCGCCTACTTTGTGATTTACACCCTGAGCTACAACGGCGGCACCTGGAATCTTGCACAGCGCTTCATCGCCGCACCGGCGGGTCGCGATGCTCGTAAAGCGGCGTTGCTCTCTGCCGCACTTTACCTGATCTGGCCGCTGATACTGTTCTGGCCGATGTGGGCGGCACCACTGCTGTTCCCCAATCTTAGCGATCCCTCACGTTCATACTCTGTGATGGCGATGGAATTACTGCCGAATGGGTTAATAGGATTAGTGCTGGTGGCGATGTTCACTCACACACTGTCGATGACTTCATCAGATGCCAATGCCATCACGGCGGTGGTTACGCGTGACATTCTGCCCGGCATGCTGCCGCGCCATTTTCAGCGCGGTAAAAGCTCGCTGCTCGTCGCGCGTCTGACGGCTTTTCTCTTCATCATCACCACGTTGATTATCGCCATGAATGCCAGCCGTTTCGGCGGTGTGCTGTCTCTGCTGATTATCTGGTTCGGTGGATTAGTGGGGCCCATTTCGATTCCGATGCTTTTAGGCTTACTGCCCGCATTTCGTCGTAGCGGCAGTGCCGCGGCGCTGGTGAGTTGGGCCGTGGGCGTGGGCACCTTTTTCTGCGTGAAATTTATCTTTACTGATGTCAGCACTGCCACTCAGGTGGCCGCCCCCGTGATGTCATCGCTGGTGCTGTTTGTGGTGATGGGATGGCTGCGTCGTGCACCGGTCAGTCCGGAAGTCGACGCGCTGCTCGCGGCACTCAATCAGGATCAGGATATGCCCGCCAGTGCGCACTGGCCGAAAAGTCACAACGCTTCTCAGGAGGGATAAGAATGACGCTTTTACAACAGGGAAAGCGCGACTGCTTGTGGGTCAAGCGCTTCGCCCATCGTGATGCATTAGGCATCGCGGCGGCAGAGGATGCCATCGCCTATTTGCAGCAATTACTGCAACAGCAGGCGGTGGTGCGGATGGTATTTGCTGCCGCCCCCTCACAACATGAGTTTCTTGCCGCGCTGGCTGCCGCGCCGAATCTCGACTGGTCGCGTATTCACGCGTTTCATATGGATGAATACATTGGGTTGAATGAAGATGCGCCGCAGCGCTTTAGCCATTTCCTGCGTGAACATCTGTTTGACCGGGTACAACCTGGCGAAGTGTATCTCATCCCTTCAGGTGGCGATCCTGCGGGAGTGTGTCGCGAATATGCGCGCAAGTTGGAGGCGGCACCGATCGATGTGGTCTGTCTGGGCATTGGTGAAAATGGCCATCTGGCCTTTAACGATCCGCCGGTAGCGGATTTCAGCGATCCGCTTAGCGTCAAGACAGTGCAACTGGATCACGCCTGCCGTCAGCAGCAGGTCAACGACGGCTGTTTCCCCACACTCGAGCAGGTGCCGACGCACGCGGTGACGCTGACGATTCCCGCTTTGATGCGTGGCACCAGGCTGTTCTGCATGGTGCCGGGCGCGACCAAACGCGCAGCGGTGCAGGCAACATTGCACGACGCGATATCCACGGCTTGCCCGGCAACCCGATTGCGCCAGCATCCCAACTGCACGCTATATACCGACGCCGATGCCTGCGCGGAGGTGATTTTTGACTGAAATGCTATTACGCGGTCGCGATTACCGCACGCTGGATCCGATTGAGCTCTACATGTGTGAAGGCCTGCTGGCAGAGGTGCGATCGTTGCCAGAGCCCGATAACGATCTGATTCTGGCGCCGGGGCTGGTGGATCTGCAAGTTAACGGCTTTCAGGGCGTGGACTTTAATCACTTTCCTTTTAGCGAACAGGATGTGCTGAATGCCACGCACGCGTTGTGGCAACAAGGGGTCACCAGCTTTATGCCGACGGTGATCACCGCTCAGCCCGGAGAGATTGCGCAAGCGTTGCAGCGACTGGCCAGCGCCTGTGAACACTATTCGGACGTCGCGCTGGCGGTGCCGGGTTTTCATCTGGAAGGGCCATTTTTGTCACCGGAGGACGGCCCGCGCGGTGCGCATCCACGGGAGGCGATCTGTGCGCCGGATGTGTTTCTGTTTGAAAGCTGGCAACGGGCCGCGCAGCAGCGCATTGGTTTGCTGACGCTCTCACCGGAATGGCCGCAAAGCAGCGAGCTCATCCAGCATTGCGTGAAGCAGCAGGTGCGGGTGGCGATTGGGCACACCTCAGCCTCTGCCGCGCAGATTCATGATGCGGTGCTGGCGGGCGCTTCGCTTTCAACTCATCTGGGCAATGGCGCGCACCTGCAACTGCCGCGCCATCCCAATTACATCTGGCAGCAGCTGGCGGAAGATGCGCTGGCGGCCACGCTGATTGCCGATGGTGATCATCTGCCCGCTGAGGTATTGAAAGTCTTTTTACGGGCGAAGGGCGAGCAGGCGCTGCTGGTGAGTGATGTGACCTGCTTTGCCGGGCAGCCGCCGGGCATCTACGATTCGGCAATAGGCGGACGCGTGCAACTGAGCGCGGAAGGGCGGCTGAGTATGGCGGATGCGCCACAGCTGCTGGCCGGTTCCGCGCGGGGCCTGCTGGATGGCGT
>NZ_DAMDQC010000028.1:0-37926 GCF_032082325.1 Pantoea sp. CTOTU50773
CGATGCCGATGCTGTCATGACGTTTGAGATCCATCGCCAGACGCAGCTTGGTGCCGACGCCATCGGTTCCGGAGACCAGCACAGGCTCGCGGTATTTCTGCGGCAGCGCACAGAGCGCGCCAAAGCCACCCAGCCCACCCATCACTTCCGGGCGGCGAGTTTTCTTTACTACGCCTTTAATACGGTCAACCAGATCGTTACCAGCATCGATATCAACACCGGCGTCTTTGTAGCTGAGAGAGGTTTTGTCGGTCACTGCGGAATCCCCACGCGAATTGCGGTTGGTGGCAAAAATTAAGCGCGCTAATTCTATCAGCGCAGGCAAACGTTTGCGAGTGCCATCTCACGCCGCTTTGCACAGTGCTGATTTTTCACCAATCCTTAAGATCACGCGAATCGCGCTAAGCCATTGACCAATGACAAGTGGCGCAGTGGCAAAAAGGCGGTATAATCCGGCGATTTTTTTTAGCTCAACTCAATTCCGGGAGAACAATCATGAAGATCGTGGAAGTCAAACACCCGCTGGTCAAACATAAACTGGGCCTGATGCGTGAGCATGATATCAGCACCAAACGCTTCCGCGAGCTGGCCTCAGAAGTCGGCAGCCTGCTGACTTATGAAGCCACTGCCGATCTGGCCACGGAGCGCGTCACCATTGAAGGCTGGAACGGCCCGGTCGACGTCGATCAAATCAAAGGCAAAAAAATCACCGTGGTGCCGATTCTGCGTGCGGGCCTCGGCATGATGGAAGGTGTGCTGGAGCACGTGCCAAGCGCGCGCATCAGTGTCGTCGGTGTCTATCGTGATGAAGAGACGCTGGAGCCGGTGCCGTACTTCCAGAAACTGGTGTCCAATATCGAAGAGCGTTTAGCACTGGTCGTTGACCCGATGCTGGCAACCGGTGGTTCGATGATCGCCACTATCGACCTGCTGAAAAAAGCGGGCTGCAACAGCATCAAAGTGCTGGTGTTGGTGGCGGCACCAGAAGGGATTGCGGCGCTGGAGAAAGCGCATCCAGACGTTGAGCTCTACACCGCGTCAATCGATCAGGGATTGAACGAGAAGGGCTATATCATTCCAGGTCTCGGCGATGCCGGCGATAAGATCTTCGGAACGAAATAAATAAAGCATCCAGCCGGCCAGAGAGTCGGCTTTTTTTTGGCAAAAACACAACAACTCATGTAATGCCCTTTAGTTCAGTGCCGCATAAACACCAGCACCTTTGGTAGCGGCGCGATTTATCGCGCTCTTTTTCCCGACATGGCACTTAGCGTGTTGGAATATTGCGTAATGAATTGCGCGGCTCCCTGATGGCGCGGCCTGAACAAACAGCATTCATAACGACTAATGGGGATAGAGAGATAATGACAAGACGCGCGATCGGGGTAGACGAACGTCCACCGCTGCTGCAAACCATTCCACTCAGCTTACAACACCTGTTCGCCATGTTTGGCGCCACGGTGCTGGTGCCGATTCTGTTCCACATCAACCCGGCCACCGTATTGCTGTTTAACGGCGTTGGTACGCTGCTGTATCTGTTTATCTGTAAAGGAAAAATCCCGGCGTATCTGGGTTCGAGCTTTGCCTTTATTTCACCGGTGCTGCTGCTGTTGCCGCTGGGTTATGAAGTGGCGCTGGGCGGCTTTATTCTTTGCGGTTTCCTGTTCTGTGTAGTGGCGCTGATCGTCAAAAAAGCCGGTACCGGCTGGCTGGATGTGATGTTCCCACCGGCCGCGATGGGCGCAATCGTTGCGGTGATCGGTCTGGAACTGGCGGGCGTGGCAGCCAATATGGCCGGTCTGTTGCCAGCCGATGGCACTTCGCCAGACAGCAAAACCATCATCATTTCGATGGTGACACTGGCGGTCACGGTGTTTGGTTCGGTGCTGTTCCGCGGTTTCCTCGCCATTATCCCGATTCTGATCGGCGTACTGGCTGGCTACGCGCTCTCCTCCTTTATGGGCATCGTAAACTGGCAATCGGTGGCTGATGCGCCGTGGTTTGCACTGCCAACCTTCTACACGCCGCGCTTCGAATGGGCCGCGATGTTGACCATCCTGCCTGCGGCGCTGGTGGTGATCGCTGAGCACGTTGGCCACTTAGTCGTTACCGCCAATATCGTGAAAAAAGATCTGATTCGCGATCCCGGCCTGCATCGCTCGATGTTTGCTAACGGCTTGTCCACCATGATCTCCGGTTTCTTCGGTTCCACGCCAAACACCACTTATGGTGAGAACATCGGCGTGATGGCGATTACCCGTGTATACAGCACCTGGGTGATTGGCGGGGCGGCGATCTTCGCGATTCTGCTCTCTTGCGTAGGTAAACTGGCGGCCGCAATTCAGGCGATCCCGGTGCCGGTCATGGGGGGCGTTTCTCTGCTGTTGTACGGAGTGATCGGGGCTTCCGGTATTCGCGTATTGATTGAATCTAAAGTGGATTACAACAAAGCGCAGAATCTGATCCTGACCTCGGTGATCCTGATCATCGGCGTCAGCGGCGCGAAAGTGCATATCGGCGCTGCAGAACTGAAAGGCATGGCGCTGGCCACCATCGTTGGCGTCGCGTTGGCACTGATTTTCCGCGTAATCAATCTGTTACGGCCCGAGGAAGTGGTACTGGATGCCGAAGAAAAGCGCGAAAGTTAATGCGCTTTGCCGGGCAGGGAAGCCTGGTTCATCTCTTGCAAGGATCGTGATAAACTTGCGCCGTTTTCTGCCTGCTCATCCATTGAGGTACTTCTGAACACGCCGGCACAGCTTTCACTGCCACTCTATTTACCCGATGATGAAACCTTTGCCAGTTTCTGGCCGGGGGAAAATCCGTCTCTGTTGGCGGCGCTGCAAGGCGCACTCTCTCAGCAACACGGCAGCTATCTCTATTTTTGGTCACGTGAAGGCGGCGGCCGTAGTCACTTACTGCATGCAGCCTGTGCTGAGATGTCGGCCCGTGGTGAAGCGGTGGGATATGTTCCGCTGGATAAACGCACCTGGTTTGTGCCGGAAGTGTTGGACGGCATGGAGAACCTGGCACTGGTCTGCATTGATAATATCGAATGCATTGCCGGTGATGCCGAGTGGGAGATGGCGATCTTCGATCTCTATAACCGTATTCTGGAAATCGGCAAAACGCGTTTGCTGATCACCGGCGATCGTCCACCGCGTCAACTCAATCTTGGCCTGCCGGACTTAGCTTCCCGTCTCGACTGGGGACAAATCTATCGTTTGCAGCCATTGTCAGATGAAGACAAACTCCAGGCGATGCAAATGCGAGCAGGGCTGCGTGGTTTTGAGTTACCGGAAGATGTCGGGCGCTTCCTGCTGAAACGCCTCGACCGCGAAATGCGCACGCTGTTTGATACGCTTGATCGGTTAGATCGCGCCTCTATTAGCGCACAGCGCAAGCTCACCATTCCTTTTGTCAAAGAAGCGCTGGGGCTTTAAACAATCTCCAGCACCGCTTCCGGTGGACGGCCAATTCGTGCCTGATCACCGTTGATCACGATGGGGCGTTCGATCAGTTTCGGATGCTCAACCATCGCCTGCAGCAGTTGATCTTCACTCAACTGGCTGTCTGCCAGATTTAACTCTTTATAAAGATCTTCTTTGCGGCGCATCAGATCGCGCGCACTACTCATGCCTAACTGTTGCAGCAGTTTTTTTAGCGCCTGCACGTCAGGCGGTGTTTCAAGATACAGCACCACATCAGTTTCAATGCCTTTATCCTGCAACAGCGCCAGGGTTTCGCGGCTCTTGCTGCAACGCGGGTTGTGATAAATGCTCACCATTATTTTTATCCTTTCTGATACTGACGGAACCGCTTTTGCAGTTCGCGGAACTGATCGATGCGAGCATCGTAACGTGCCTGTTTCAGGCTGCCGAGCGGCACCTGGGCGCTGGCACTGCTCAGGGTGGTGATCGCCTGATCGAGCTGGCCATTGAGTGCTAATCCTTCCGCTCGTGCCGACAACTCCTCATCCCGTAATCCTTGTGCTGCCGAGGCTTGTGCCAGTAAATCCCAGGCATTGACGTCATCGGGATGGGCAAAGGTATAACGATTGAGGATGCGCGTGGCGTTAGCGGGCTGTTTCGCCTCGACATAAGCGTTAGCGAGGTTGAGCTGCAGCACCGGATTGGTGCTGCTTCCTTTGGCACTGGTTAGCATGTTGCTCGCCTGCTGCGGCTGGTTCAGACCGATGTCGCTATCCGTCATGATATCCAGCAACCAGACGTTATCCGGCTGTTTCGCCAGCATCGGGGTGATGATTTTTTTCGCACTGTCGAAGCTTTTCGCCTGCAGGAACTGCACCGCTTTACCGTATTGCGATGCCATTTGCTCACGTGAGTTGCCTTTGGCGTATTCATTTAACAGCTCATCGGTCAGCTGATTACGGCCAGTAGCGTACATACCCAACGAGCGCACTTTCGCCATGTAGAAGCCTTCCGATGACTGCACCACCACCGGGCGCATCTGGTTGGCACGGTTACGCGCATCGGCCAAACGGCTATCCGGTAAGGGGTGCGTCAGTAAAATTTCCGGTGGTTTGGAGGAGAAGCGGCTTTGATCGGCGAGCTTCTGCAGGAAAGCTGGCATCGCCTGCGGATCGAAACCTGCACGTTGCAGCACCTGAATCCCGATGCGGTCAGCCTCTTGCTCATTGGCCTGAGTGAAGCTGATCATACCCTGTTGCGTACCCGCCAACGTACCGGTTAACGCCGCCATCCCGGCTTGTGGGCTGGCAATGGCGAGCAGAATCGACCCCAACGCGCCCACCCAGGTGAGTGGCGCATTACGCTTCTGCTCTTCCATCGCACGTGCCAGATGGCGTTGAGTGACGTGAGAAATTTCGTGCGCCATCACCGACGCCAGTTGGCTTTCATTGTCGGTGTAGCGGAACAATGATGAATGCAGCACTACGTTGCCGCCGAAAAAGGCGAAAGCGTTCAGTTCGTCATTCTGAATGAGAAAGAAGTGAAACGGCGTGCGCACCGAATTGGCATGCGCCACCAGGCGCTGCCCTAACTCATTGATGTATTGATTTAATAGCGGATCGTTAATCAGCGGCGCACTGGCGCGCAGTTGGCGCACGTAGAAGTCGCCAATTTGTAATTCCTGATTAATGGATAGCGTTGAACCCGCTGTGGTTCCCATATCGGGCAGATTATCACTCACGTCCGCGTGCACGGAGAGTGCGGGCGTCAGCAGCAGCGTAGGAATAAGGGCCGCCAGCACTGATTTTTTCAACCGGTTAAACATGCCTTGATCCTGTAAAAGTCACCTGCAATTGGACAGGTAAGTCGTTCAAATGTTCTGCGCGTACTTTCCTTTGACGCAGCGCTTCTATCTTAACCAGCGCGTGGTAACAAGCAAATGAAGAAGCGACACAGACTTAAAATGAAAAAATGGCTACAGCGGGCGCTGATTGCAGCAAAAAATTGAATAGTCCGCCACGACCAGGTTAGCGCTTTTACAGGTTCAGAAGTTAAAGTTACGTAAAGTTGCTCAAAATAATTGAATCTGGCATGAAATTTTCCAGGTTTACTCTGAAAAACAAACGTCAAAACAGTGAACTGGCCTGTTTTATCCATCAGTGATTTTAATGGTGATTTTTTATAGGGTCGCCGAAATTTTAGTTAAGTATGGTCATATTTTCAGCTCCCCTGGCTTGATAAAAACTAAATAGCTGACAGTCGATTCAAGCCAGTTATTTTTTTAGGCATCTCTTCAGCTCAATCGAAAGCATTATTCAATTAGCCTGACTAATTATTATTTCCGCAATGAAAATCCCGGATAGGCCAAAACTACAGGACTTTTGCCCTGCTCACGCTGTGATATAGATAAGGCACTTTATTCAAACGGACTGTGAATTAGCGCAGTGCATGCCGGAGAGTTATTATGCGTTCTGTTGTCTCTTACGCCCTGATTGCGATCGTGGGTGGGTTTGTTGGCGCCACCGTCAGCAAAAGTGATGATATTTATCAGCGAGTGGTGAGCCATTTTTCTGCCGAGCCAACCGATCCTGAAGGTTTCTGGAGCACGCCTGCTGTCGATGGTTACGGCAAAATCCATTACGAATCTGATGCCGCCTTTAAACCGGTAGTCGGGCTGAGCAACAAAGTGGTGTTTCAAATCACCAAAAGCGAAGGGGACATGAAGCGGCCTAATCTTGGGCTGGAGCGCGTCGCCCGCGTAGTTAACCTCTACATCGCATCAGGCGTGCCTGCCGATCAGCTGCACTTTGTTGTCTCTGTGACCGGTGATGCCACGCCTGCCATGCTGGATAACGCGCATTTCCAGCAATTTTATAAAGCTGACAACCCCAATCTGGCGCTGATCGGCGAACTCAACAAATTAGGCGTCAAAGTGTCGGTGTGCGATCAGTCAGTGGCGTTCCATCACTTCCCGAAAGAGTGGATCGATCAATCGGTTATTCATGCGTTGTCCAGTCCGACCACGGTGTCGACGCTGGAAAATCAGGGTTATGCCTTCCTGCAAATGTAATTGGGCTTAGGGTCTTCTATCGAGGAGAAGTGAAATGCGTCCAGCGTCCTATATTGTTATCGCCGCACTGGCGGGTTTCGTGGGCGGTAATGTGTTACAGCTTCCAGAGCTGGTGGATAAGGTCAGCAGCAAGTTTGCTGACAACAAAAGCGAGCCAGCGGACTTCTGGAGCACGCCAGCCATCGCGGGCTACGGCAAAATCCATTTTGTGAATACGCCGGATTACAATCCCGCGAATACGCCAGGCCTGAGCAATAAGGTCGTTTTTCAGATCAACCGCACGGAAGGGGATGTCCGTCAACCTAACCTCGGACTGGAACGCGTGGCGCGTGTCACCAACCTTTATTACGCTGCCGGAGTGCCGCTAAATCAGCTGAATTTCGTGGTGTCAATCAACAGCGATGCCGTGCCTGCCGCGCTGAATAACGAACAATTCCGCAAAGCTTACGGCACAGATAACCCGAACCTGAAATTGATCGATGAGTTGAAGCAGGCGGGAGTGAAGGTCACGATCTGCGATCAATCGGTGGCGTTCCATCAGCTACAGCGTGACTGGATCGATACGCGCGTCACTCATACGCTCTCCAGTGGCACCACAGTTGCCTCGCTGCAAAACGAAGGTTACGCCTTCCTGATGTTGTAATTCCTGCCTGACAGCAGTTCGCGCTGCTGTCATTTTTTCGTCATCTCCCCGCGATGTTGCTGTCACAGTTCGCCGCTACTTTAAGCGCCAATGAGATCGATCTCATTGCTCATTCACGAGGCGAACATGTCCGATTTAATCAGTGTGGCAAAGCTGGCTGGCGTTTCTCGCGCTACCGCCGCACGCGCATTTTCTGATCCCCATCTGTTGCGGCCTGACACGCTGGAAAAGGTGTTGGCGGCATCAGAGCAACTCGGATTTCGCCCCAATCACATTGCACGTCAGCTGCGTACGCAAAGTTCTACCACGCTGGGTGTGCTGTTGCCTTCACTGCTCAACCCGATCTTCTCACGCCAGTTACAGGCGATGGAACGTCAGGCGCGTGCGGCTGGATACGGTTTGCTGGTGGCAACCAGTGATTATCAGCCAGAGCGTGAAGCGGCGATCGTCGAACACATGCTGCGCCAGCGCGTGGCGGGCCTGGTGCTGACCGTGGCCGATGCGGATAACAGCGCGGTTCTGACCACGCTGCATGAAGCCAGCATGCCGTTTGTCCTGGCGCACAACGTGCCTCAGCAGAGTCACTGGCCAGCGATTTGCGTGGATAACCAGCAGGCGATGCGGGAAGCCACCGAACATTTGCTAAGTCTGGGCCATCGTCATATCGGCATGGTCACCGGGCCGATGCTGCAATCGGATCGCGCTCGCCTGCGTTATCAGGGCTACTGCGATGCGATGCAGGCCGCAGGGCTGAATGCGCTGCCGGTGATTGAAATGGCCAGCCATACCCATTCTGATTTCGCGCTGCTGCAACCGCAGTTGCAGGGCGCAGCACCTCTGACAGCGGTGATTTGTACAAATGATTTGCTTGCCATCAGCCTGATTGGTGCCGCGGCGCGTGCCGGTGTACGCATCCCGCAGCAACTTTCGGTGATGGGTTTTGACGGCATCGATATTGGCGAGCAGATTGCGCCGTCACTGGCGAGCGTCTCTCAGCCAGCCGACATGCTCGGTGCCTGTGCCATCGATATGTTGTTACAACAAGCCAGCCGCGGCACCCGCGTACTGGCCCACCGGTTGCGGAGCGGTGAAAGCATCGCCGCACCCGCCACCGTTTTGACTGCCTCCACCAGGGAACCATAACCACCATGAAATTCCATAAAAAAATGAAAATTCTTGCAGGAGCGATCGCGCTGACCGCCGGTTCGCTGTTCAGTATGATGACGCAGGCCGCCGAAACCGCGATCTGCTACAACTGTCCGCCCGAATGGGCTGACTGGGGTACACAGCTCAAAGCCATTGCCAAAGACACCGGCATCACCGTGCCACAAGACAACAAAAACTCCGGCCAGGCGCTGGCGCAAATGGTGGCGGAGAAGGGCAATCCGGTGGCAGATGTGGTGTATTACGGCGTCAGTTTCGGCATCCAGGCCGACAGCGCGGGCGTCATCACCGATTATAAACCGCAGCACTGGGACGACATCCCTGCCGGAATGAAAGATCCGAATGGCAAATGGGTCGCGCTGCACTCGGGCACCATGGGCTTTATGGTCAACGTGGATGCACTCGGTGGCGCGCCAGTGCCGCAATCCTGGGATGACCTGCTGAAACCTGAGTACAAAGGGATGGTGGGCTACCTTGATCCGGCCAGTGCCTTTGTCGGTTATGTGGCTGCTGTGGCCGTTAACCAGGCGAAAGGCGGCAACATGCAGGACTTCACGCCAGCGCTGAACTGGTTCAGGAAACTGCAGGCCAACCAGCCAATCGTACCGAAGCAGACGGCCTATGCGCGTCTGATTTCCGGCGAAATCCCGATTCTGCTCGACTACGACTTCAACGCCTATCGCGCCAAATATAAAGATCACGCCAACGTTGCGTTTGTGATCCCGAAAGAGGGCACGGTGACGGTTCCTTACGTCATCAGTCTGGTGAAGAACGCGCCACACGAAGCTAATGGCAAGAAAGTGATCGACTATGTGCTGTCGGACAAAGGTCAGGCGATTTGGGCCAATGCCTTCCTGCGCCCGGTGCGTACTTCTGCAATGTCACCCGAAGCGAAGAAATTCTTCCTGCCGGATAGCGATTATGCACGCGCCCAAACGGTCGACTATCAGCAGATGGCCGATGCGCAGAAAGCGTTCTCTGCTAAGTACCTGAGCGAGATTCACTAATCATGTCGATCTCCGACACCCTGGCGGCTTCACGCCGCCAGGCTCGCAGCTTGCCGGGCAGCAAATGGTTATGGCTGACGCTGCCCGCGCTGCTGTTCTTCAGTGCATTTTGGCTGCTGCCGTTTGCGCGCCTGCTGCAAATCGGTATGCAGAACGATCGCACCACCCAGCACAGTGGCTACTGGACGGTAATCACTCAGCCGAATTACCTGCTGAGTTTGCTGAATACCGTATTACTGTCGCTGGCGGTGACATTGGTTACGCTGGTGATTGCTGCCATCGTAGGCTGTTTTCTGGCGCGTCAGCGTTTTGCTGGGCGTGGCACGTTATTAGCCTTATTGACCTTCCCGCTGGCCTTTCCCGGCGTGGTAGTGGGTTTTCTGGTGGTGATGCTCGCGGGCCGGCAGTGCTTGCTGGCGCAAATCAGCATGAGCCTGGTGCACGAGCGCTGGACGCTGGCCTATTCACTCACCGGATTGTTTATCGGCTATCTCTATTTCTCGCTGCCGCGCGCCATCGTTACGCTCGTCGCGGCCAGTGAAAAGCTTGATCGCTCGCTGGAAGAGGCAGCGCGATCACTTGGCGCCAGTCAGTGGCGTATTACCTGGGACGTGATCGTGCCCGGCCTGCAGCCGGCATTGCTCTCTACCGGCGCACTCTGTTTCGCCACCAGCATGGGCGCGTTTGGCACTGCTTTTACGCTCGGCACCGATTTGGCGGTGTTACCGCTGACCATTTATGGCGAATTCACTAACTACGCTAACTTTGCTACGGCGGCGGCGCTGTCGGTGGTGATGGGCGCGGTTGCCTGGCTGGCGCTGATGTTAGCGCGCCGCCTGGCACACAAGGGGGCCGCATGAATCGTCGCGGATTGTTTAGCCTGCAGCTGTTGGTCACCACGCTCACCGCGCTGTTTATGATTGTGCCGGTGGTGCTGTCGATGCTGGCGGGTGTCACCAATAACTACTTTATCGGCCTGCGCAGCGGGTTGACCCTGAAATGGGTGGCGCAAGTGTGGGAGATGTACGCTGATACCTTCTGGCTGTCGTTGCTGATAGCGCTGTTCTGCTTGTTGGTCACTCTGGTGATTGGCGTACCCGCCGCGTGGGGCTTGTTGAAAGCGCCCGGCCGCTGGGCAGCACGTATTGAAGAGTGCCTGATGTTGCCCGTGGCGCTGCCCGGCTTAGCCACCGCGCTCGGCATCATTCTGCTTTACGGCCAGTTTTCCGGCCTGCGTGACAGCTGGGTGTTTATTCTGATTGGTCACGTGCTGTTCACGCTGCCGTTTATGATGCGACCGGTGCTGGCGGTGATGCAGGCGATCGATATGCCGCGTCTGGAAGAAGCTTCCGCCAGCCTCGGTGCCAGCCTGTGGCAGCGCTTCTTTACCGTGGTGGTACCCAACTGCCGCAACGGCATTCTGGCGGGCGCCTTTATGGTGATCACCCTGTCGGTGGGGGAGTTCAACATCACCTGGATGCTGCATACGCCGCTGACCAAAACCCTGCCGGTCGGCCTCGCGGACAGTTACGCCTCAATGCGACTGGAAGTGGGTTCCGCTTATACGCTGATTTTCATTCTGATGATTTTGCCGCTACTGCTGATGCTGAATGCGGTGAATCACTGGCTTAACCGCGCGGTATCGCGCCAAAACAAGGAGGCGGCATGAATCCTGCGGCCGTTACCGTGACGCTGCGCGGTTGTTCACGTCACTTCAATCACCAACTGGCATTGCATCCGCTCGATCTGACCGTGAATCCCGGGGAAACCCTGGTGTTGCTCGGGCCTTCTGGCTGCGGAAAAACCACCACCTTGCGCATCATCAGCGGGCTTGAGCGCTGTGATGCGGGCGGCGAGGTGTGGTTCGACGATCGTAACGTTACCGCGTTGCCGATTGAGAAACGCAATGTTGGCATGGTGTTCCAGAACTATGCGCTGTTTCCCAATCTTAACGTCGCTGAGAACGTGGCTTACGGCTTGAAAGTGCAGGGCGTGGCGCGTGCCGAGCGTGAAGCGCGCGTGCAGGAGATGCTGGAACTGGTGGATCTCAGCGCGTTGTCACAGCGCAGCATTGATAAGTTATCCGGTGGACAGAAACAGCGTGTGGCACTGGCGCGTGCGCTGGCAGCCAGACCCAAAGTGCTGCTGTTTGATGAGCCGCTGGCGGCGCTGGATGCACGTCTGCGCGATCGCCTGCGTCTGGAAATCGGCACCTTATTGAAGAAGCTGGCGATCACCGCCGTGTACGTCACGCACGATCAGCAAGAGGCGATGGCGCTCGGCAATCGCATTGCAGTGATGGAGCAGGGGCGTCTGGTGCAGATCGATACGCCACAAAATATCTATCAGCACCCCGCTTCAAAGTTTGTCGCCGATTTCGTCGGGGCGATTAACTGCGTGGATGTCGATGCGCGTGGCAATGCACAGCGCTTCTGCCGCCCGGAAGATGTACTGCTCGCCAGCGACAATCGCTATGCGCGTCAGGGCTTTATCCTTGCCAGCACCTTTTTAGGCGCATCGCAGCGGCTGATGATCGATATCGGTCTGGCCATGCCGATTCAGGTCGACCGCCATGCGCGTGAAGCCTGGCATGCCGGACAACCGGTGAGCTGGACGCTGGCGCAGGACGCCGCCCTGCAATTTTCTGCATCCTGAGGAAGAAATTCGTGTCTGAAGCATTGACGCTGATTGCGCAAATAAGTGATTTACATATCAAGGCGAACGGTCGCCTGTCGTATAAAAAAGTGGACACCCAGGCGGCGCTGCTGCGGGTTATCGAGACATTGAATCGTTTGACGCCGCGCCCGGACATGGTGGTGATCACCGGCGATCTGGTGGATTTCGGCAACGCAGAAGAGTATCAAACGCTGCGAACGGCGCTGCGACGTTTGCAACTGCCTTACATGCTGATGGCGGGCAATCACGACGATCGCCAGCAGCTACGCGCGGCGTTCCCGGATCACCACTATCTGCAACGTGGCGAAACCCTCAACTGGCAGGCACGGGTGAAAGGGGTGCAGCTGCTGGCACTGGATTCCAGCGTGCCGCAGCAGCCGTGGGGCTACGTGGACCAAGCGCAGCTGGCCTGGCTGGAAGAGCAGCTGGTGCGCGAACCGCAATTGCCTACCCTGGTGATGTTGCACCATCCACCGTTGGTTTCCGGTATCGGCCATATGGATAAGCAACCGCTGCGTAATCCCGACGCGCTGGCGGCGATTATCCGCCAGCATCCGCAGGTGGAACGCGTGCTGAGCGGTCATTTGCACCGTTCGGTACAGGCGCGCTTTGCCGGAACGCTGGCCTGCGTTGCGCCAGGCGTGTCGCATCAGGTGGCCTTTGATTTATCTGAAAATGGTCCGGCAAATTTCGTGCTGGAACCGCCGGGTTTCCTGTTGCATCGCTGGCATCCACAGCAGGGAATGACCACGCATCTCTGCGCCATCGGCGATTATCCGGGCCCGTGGCCGTTCTATGATGCGAATGGTCTGATCGATTAGCGCCAACGTTTGCTGAATAATTACGCGTGTCTGACAGGATGGTTCGTGCTCAATCTGGTTTGCAGGTGTACAATTGGCGGTTCCCTCACCAGGGGTAGCTAGTCCAACTATAACTATATTGTCAGGCACGCGAATGATGAATTTTCACACCAGGGCGGTTGCGTCATGCTGATGCGCATCCGGCCAAAAACTGACCTGCGTACGCTGATCGCGTTGCTGGCGATCACCAGTATCGTCATTACGCTCGCCAATACCTTGTACGCCACCTGGCGTGTGCAGCGTATGGTGCTGATCGAGAGCACGCTCGAAGCCAATCGCGCTTATGCCACCAAACTGGCTGCCACCACGGAAGTCTTTTTCCAGCTGGCACAGTCGCAGCTGCACTACAGCGCGACGCAGTTGGGCAAGGATTTTGATAATCCAGAACTGGCGCAGCAGGAAGTGAATCGTCTGCGTGAGCAAACCAATAGCTTCAACTCCGTTGCGGTGGTCGACACCAATGGGATAGTGAAAGCGATTTCGCCTGAGTCACTGATGCTCAAAGGCATGCAGCTCACCAGCCAGGCTTCGCGGGAAGCGCTGGCACAGCGCCAACCGATGGTGAGCAAACCCACCATCTCTGCTGCCAACAATCTGATTGTGTTTGTCTCCTGGCCGATCTGGAGCAACGAAGGACGCTACCTCGGCTATGTAGGCGGCACTATTTATCTGAAGAAGAAAAGTATCCTCAATGCCTTACTCGGTGAGCAGTTCTACCGGGATGGCACGCGCGTGTATGTATTGGATCGCAACAATCAGGTGCTTTATCACCAGAATAGCCAGCTGATTGGTAAAACCGCGCCAGAGATCGTCAGCGAGCGTCAACGCAATGAGAGCACTAATGGCGAGGTGCAGGTCAAAGAAGAAGACACGCCGAAACTGGCGGGTTACGCCATTGTGCCGACCACCGGCTGGATGGTGGTGGCGCTCAAACCAACCGACGTCACCCTGCAACCGCTCTCGGGTTTGCTGCTGAAAGTGCTGAAAAACTCGGTGCCGTTTGCGTTGCTGACCTTACTGATGGCGGTGATCTTCGCCCGTCTGATTGCCTTGCCGCTGTGGCAACTGGCGCGTAAAGCCAGTCAGATGGACACCCAGGGCGTCTCGGGTGAAATTGGCGGTATTCGTGCCTGGTACTTCGAAGCCGCACAGGTGAAACGCGCCTTGCTCACCGGGATCGGACTGGTACAGGACAAAATCGGTCGGCTGAAATCGGAAGTACAAACCGATCCGATGACCAGTTTGCTTAACCGCCGTGGCCTGAGTGCGGTGCTGGATTACTTCGAAACCATGCGTCAGCCTTTTGCGGTGCTGGCGCTGGATATCGACCATTTCAAGCGGGTGAATGACAACTTCGGCCATGATGTGGGTGACGAAGTGATCAAACAGGTGGCGCGTACCCTGCGTAACAGTGCGCGCCAGACCGACGTGGTGTGCCGTAATGGCGGCGAGGAATTTTTGATGCTGTTGCCAGCCACCTCGACGGAAGAAGCGCGGGTGATTGCCGAGCGCGTGCGTACCAGCATCGCCGAGAGCTGGATTGACCATGTTGGGCATATCACGCTTTCAGTGGGCATCGCACATTGGGAGGCCGATAACCAGCCGCAAGATGTGAGCCTGAAACAGGCGGATGCCGCACTCTATCAGGCGAAAAATGCCGGGCGTAACTGCGTGATGATTGCCGGGCAGGATGCGCTGGTGAGCAGTATTACCCGCTAATCTTCACATAGCCGCTGCTAACGGTGGCTCTCTCATTCCGCACCAAACAGGTGCCCGGCACAGGTTCATCTGAACCGGGCATCGACTGCAAATTTCTGTACAATCGTCATCCCGTTTTTGGCGTCAAGGAAGTGAAATGCTGGCTCTGCTTTTCCAATGGTACAAACGTCGCTTTAGCGATCCGCAGGCGATTGGCCTGCTGGTAATCCTGTTGATGGCGTTCTGTATCCTGTTTTTCTTCAGTGGATTATTAGCACCGTTGCTGGTCGCGCTGGTGCTGGCTTATCTGCTGGAGTGGCCAACCGTTCGATTACAGCGCCTGGGATGCAGCCGCACCTGCGCCACCAGCATGGTGCTGATTGTTTTTGCCGGTATTTTGCTGGTGATGGTGCTGATTGTTGCGCCAGTGGCCTGGCAGCAGGGCATCAATTTGCTGCGTGACCTGCCGAATATGCTCAACAAGCTCTACGTCTATGCCGCCGGGTTGCCGAAGCGTTTTCCGGCGCTGGTGGATGCGGGCATCATCGATATCATCGTGGAGAATCTGCGTAGCCGCCTGACCGGGTTGGGGGAGTCATTGGTGAAGTACTCGCTGGCCTCGCTAGTCGGGCTGATGACGTTGATGATCTATCTGGTGCTGGTGCCGCTGATGGTCTTCTTCCTGCTGAAGGATAAAGAGCAGATGCTCAATGCTGTGCGTCGCGTGCTGCCGCGCAATCGCGGGTTGGCGGGCGTGGTGTGGCAGGAGATGAATCAGCAAATCACCAACTACATTCGTGGCAAAGTGCTGGAGATGGTCGCGGTAGGGTTTGTCACCTGGATTGCCTTCCTGGTCTTAGGGCTCAACTATGCGTTGCTGCTGGCGGTGCTGGTTGGGATTTCCGTGCTAATTCCCTACATCGGCGCGATGGTGGTCACCATTCCGGTGATTGGCGTCGGCCTGTTCCAGTGGGGTTTGGGCACGGATTTCTGGACGATGTTTATCGTTTATCTGGTGGTGCAGGCGCTGGATGGTAATGTGCTGGTGCCGATTCTGTTTTCAGAGGCCGTCAACCTGCATCCGCTGGTGATCATTCTTTCGGTGGTGATTTTTGGTGGTATGTGGGGCTTTTGGGGCGTGTTCTTTGCCATCCCGCTGGCCACGTTAATCAAGGCCGTGGTGCGCGCCTGGCCGGAAACCACGCTGGAGCATCAGCAGGGGTAAATAAAACGGGTGCACATTGTGCACCCGTTTTATCTTATGCCGACTTCAGATAATCCAGCACGATGTCGTGGTGGTTCGACGTTTTGAAGTCGTCGAAGACTTTCTCAACTTTGCCGTTGCCGTCGATCAGGAAACTGATGCGGTGGATACCGTCATAGGTTTTACCCATAAAGGTTTTCTCACCCCAGACACCGAATTCCTGGCAGACCTGGTGGTCTTCATCAGATAGAAGGGTGAAGTTCAGCACCTCTTTTTCGGCGAAACGTGACAGCTTTTCAGGCTTATCGGTGCTGATGCCCAGCACTTCCACGCCCACGGTTTTCAACGCATCCATGTTGTCGCGCAGACCACAGGCCTGAACGGTGCAACCCGGCGTCATGGCCTTCGGGTAGAAATAGACCAGAACGCGCTGTCCCTGGAAGTCGGCCAAATTTACTTGTTCGCCGTCCTGATCGGGCAAGCTAAATTTCGGTGCGGTATCACCGGCTTTCAGTGGATTCATCACAACTCTCCATTTTTTTCTTCATGCTGTGGGTAATACACCCTCGCGGCAAAAAGCACCAGCGGGTGCCACCCTCTGGGTTATTTCACTACACGGTATGCCGCAGGGCAGAGTGTGTGGAGAAATAATCCGGCGTTAGCTTACAGGGTGTTGTTGGCATCGTCGGTGACACTATAAAGACGAATTGAGCCTTGTGCATGCAGTTCTTCACACAGATTGTTGAAGGCCTGTTCAAACGGTGCGCTGGCCTGATTATCCGGGCTGTGTGCCGTCATCTGAATATACAGTGTCGGTGGGACACCTTCCTGTGCCGGGGTAATACGCGACACCAATTCGGCAATGTTCATCTGATGTTTATCGAACAGATCGGTAAAGCGCTCAATGAGATGAGGAGAATCTGGCACTTCCACCTGCACCCATACCGTGGCAGGCATCGGTGGGGTGACGCGCGCATTAGTGCGCTTCATCACAATCAACAGTTCCAGCTCAGCCCCTTTCATCGGTAGCGTGGATTCAATCAGGGTTATCGCGTTCCAGCTCCCCGAAAGCAACATGATGAAGGTGAACTCATCGCCCAGCATCGCCAGACGACTGTCTTCAATATTACAGCCGCAGCTACTGACGTGGCGAGTGATGGTATTGACGATACCCGGACGATCAACGCCCAATGCGGTGATCACCAGATGGTGAGGCTGTGACTGCGACAAAATGGCATTTCCTGTACGTTCGCTAATAACCATAAGGTAAACATAAAAAAAACTGCTGACAAGGGTAGGAATGGCTTGGCTCGCTTGCTTTTCTTTCGAGGTAAAACGTAACATGAGGCACTTGTTTGTCGAGGGGATAGCCCATGTTCACCGGAAGTATTGTTGCGCTCATTACGCCAATGAATGAAAAAGGTAATGTCTGCCGCGAGAGTTTGAAAAAACTGATTGATTATCATGTTGCCAGCGGCACCGCGGCGATTGTTTCTGTTGGCACCACCGGCGAATCCGCTACCCTCAGCCATGAAGAACATGGCGATGTGGTGATGCAGACCCTGGAGCTGGCGGATGGCCGTATCCCGGTGATTGCCGGTACCGGCGCCAATGCCACTGCTGAAGGTATCTCTCTCACGAAGCGCTTTACCGGCACCGGTGTGGTGGGTTGTCTGACCGTGACGCCTTACTACAACCGTCCAACTCAGGAAGGTCTGTTCCAGCACTTCAAAGCGATTGCCGAAAGCACCGATCTGCCACAGATGCTGTATAACGTACCATCACGTACGGGCTGCGACATGCTGCCAGAAACCGTGGCTCGCCTGGCCGAAATTAAAAATATTATCGGAATCAAAGAGGCCACCGGGAACTTATCGCGTATTTCTCAGATCCAAGAGCTGGTTAATGATGAGTTCATTATTGTCAGCGGCGATGACGCGACAGCTTTGGACTCCATGCAACTGGGCGGCAAAGGCGTAATCTCGGTTACAGCCAACATTGCAGCGCGTGAAATGGTTGAACTCTGTGCGCTGGCGCAACAGGGTAATTTTGCCGAAGCGCGTCGCCTGAATCAGCGTCTGATGCACCTGCACCAGACGCTTTTCTGTGAACCCAATCCAATCCCGGTTAAATGGGCAGCGAAACAGCTAGGATTAATCGCGGATGACACGCTGCGCTTGCCGATGACGCCACTGACCGAAGCCGGTCAGGCGAAAACGGCTCAGGCGCTGATTAAAGCGGGTCTGCGATAAATTAGGGAGAATCAATGAGTTATTCAGTTAAGCGCTCGACGCTGGCAACCGTGGTGGGCTTGTCCACCCTGATGCTGCTAACAGCTTGTTCCAGCGATCAGCGTTATAAGCGCCAGGTCAGCGGTGATGAATCTTACCTGCAGGCGCCTGAACTGCATGATTTAAAAGCCCCGGCGGGGATGATTCTGCCTCTGCAGAATGGCGATTACGAAGTGCCGCACACTGTTGCGAAGGGTGCAGTAGGTAAAGAACTGGATATTCGTCCTCCGGCTCAACCTCTGGCGCTGCTGAACGGCACGCGTGCACAGTTCACTGGTAATACCGGTGTGCTGGCGGTTGAGAGCAGCCGTGGCTCGATCTGGTCACAGGTGGTGAATGTGATCCAGTCCTACAAGTTCCCGATTGCACAGCGTGATGATGCTGGGCAGCAGCTGACCACCGATTGGGTGCAGTGGAACCGTGCGGATGAAGACAATCAGTATCGTGGTCGTTATCAGATCAGCGTTCAGAACCAGAGCTATCAGCAGGTGCTGACGGTTCGTCTGCTGGAACTGCAGCAGAAAGGTGAAACGGTGACGGCTCCGGCACAGATCCAACGCTACACCGGCCAGATGCTGAACGACATCAGCACCGGTCTGGATAAGATTGATACCGCCAGCGCCGATGCCGCTGCAGGCCGCGCGACCGGACAGATTGATGTCCAGAGCGGCGCAGATGATACCGGTCTGCCACTGCTGGTGCTGCGTTCACCGTTTAACGTCACCTGGCAGCGTCTGCCAGCGGCGCTGAAGCGTGTGGGCATGGAAGTGACTGATGACAACCGCTCGCAGGGTAGTCTGAAAGTGACCTACAAGCAGCCGGGCAGCAGCGCGTTTGACGCGATTGGTGCGAAAGATCCTGAGCTGCCAAACGGCGATTACAAATTGCAGGTTGGCGATCTGGATAACCGCAGCAGTCTGCAGTTCATTGATCCTAAGGGCCATGTGCTCACTCAGGCGCAGAATGACGCGCTGGTGGCGGTGTTCCAGGGTGCACTGAACAAATAAATTGCCAAAGGGCCGGAGATTCTCCGGCCTTTTTGTTTTGGATTTGGCATAATAGCGCCCGGCGAAGTAAACGATTGCGTCAGGCAGTCATCGCGCGGTGAAACACCGCTGAACACGGGTTCTTTCATGTTTGGAGTTAATGAGATGCAAAAGCGAGCTGAGTTGTATCGCGGTAAAGCGAAAACCGTATACAGCACCGATAATCCGGATCTGCTGGTACTTGAATTCCGCAACGATACGTCAGCAGGAGACGGTGCACGAATCGAGCAATTTGATCGCAAAGGAATGGTGAACAACAAGTTCAACCATTTCATTATGACCAAATTGCAGGAAGCGGGCATTCCGACCCAGATGGAAGCGCTGCTGTCGGATAACGAAGCGCTGGTCAAAAAGCTGGAGATGGTGCCGGTGGAGTGCGTAGTGCGCAACCGTGCGGCAGGATCGCTGGTAAAACGTCTGGGCGTGGAAGAGGGCATGTTGCTCAATCCACCGCTGTTTGATCTCTTCCTGAAAGATGACGCCAAACACGACCCGATGGTCAACGAATCCTACTGCGAGACCTTTGGCTGGGTCAGCAAGGCCAATCTGGCGCGTATGCAGGAACTGACTTTCAAAGCCAACGACGTACTGAGCAAACTGTTTGATGACGCCGGTCTGATCCTGGTCGACTTCAAGCTGGAGTTTGGTCTGTTCAATGGTGAAGTGACGTTGGGCGATGAATTTTCGCCAGACGGCGCGCGTCTGTGGGACAAAGAAACCATGGACAAAATGGACAAAGACCGTTTCCGTCAGAGCCTCGGCGGTCTGATCGAAGCCTATGAAGAAGTGGCGCACCGTCTGGGTGTTAAACTGGATTAAGTCTTCAGCGATGCCTTTTCGGTGCGCATTCCAGCGCACGGTAATCAGGGGGTCGTCATAAGTGAAAGGTCGTCATCGTTGGCGGCCTTTTCTGTTTCTACCCTGCCTGCACGTTGTTTAATACGCCTCCTTTCTCTCAATCTCGCGACGCTAACGCCGCAACGCTGGTGATTAGCGATGCCGCCAACTAAAATCATGCAAAACCTTTTAACAGGAGCGAGCCATGCGCTGGCAAGGTCGTCGTGAAAGCGACAATGTAGAAGATCGTCGCAATGATTCACCCGGATTGGGCGGCGGCGGTCGGCAAATCCGCATTCCACGCGGCAAGGGCGGCATCATTCTGCTGATTGTGGTGGCCGTGGCGGGTTATTACGGTTACGACCTCACCGCGCTGCTGGAAGGCGGCACGCCGGTGACACAACAGCAACAGCGCCCGGTGAACTCTGCGCAGGATAATGAGGATGCCAAATTCACTAAGGTGATTCTCGCCACCACCGAAGAGACCTGGGGCACGTTGTTCCAGAAAATGGGCAAACAGTATGTGCCACCTAAGCTGGTGATGTACCGCAACTACACCTCAACCAGCTGCGGCACTGGCCAGTCGGCGATGGGGCCGTTTTACTGTCCGGCGGATCAAACCGTCTATATCGATCTGTCGTTTTACGATGATATGAAAACCAAGCTGGGTGCAGGCGGTGACTTTGCGCAGGGCTATGTGATTGCCCATGAAGTCGGCCATCACATCCAGAAACTGCTGGGCATCGAGCCGAAAGTACGTCAGATGCAGCAGGGTGCCACTCAGACACAGGCCAATCAGCTGTCGGTGAAAATGGAGTTGCAGGCAGACTGCTTTGCCGGCGTGTGGGGCCATTATGTGCAGCAGCAAAATATGCTGGAAGTGGGCGACCTCAAGAAAGCGCTGGATACCGCAGAAGCGATTGGTGATGACCGATTGCAGCAGAAAAGCCAGGGCCGCGTGGTGCCGGATAGCTTCACACACGGCACTTCACAACAACGCTATACCTGGTTCAAACGCGGTTTTGACAGCGGAAACCCGGGCGACTGCAACACCTTCGCCGCCAACTGATGTCGTTAGTTGATATCACCGCCGCGATGCAGCGAGCGGGCATTCGTCGCTTGTGTGTGATCGCCGGTGAAGCTGACTGGGCGTTGCAGCAGGCAATGGAGTGGCGTGCAGCGCTGACCGGCGACTGGCCCACGCTGAGCGACAGCGATGATTTACCCCAGCGCGTGGCGCCTGCAGCTCTGCGCACGCTGCTGGGTCGTGAATTCCAGCATGCGATTTTCGATGCGCGCAGCGGTTTCCATGCGGAGGCCTTTGCGGCGTTAGCGGGCACGTTGCGTGCGGGAAGCTGGTTGTTGTTACTGACGCCGCCGTGGCAAGACTGGGCCACGCAACCGGACTGCGACAGCCTGCGCTGGGCCGATGTCGGCGAACCGATCGCCACGCCTCATTTTATTCACCATCTGCAGCAGCTGATTGAACAGGATCCGCAGGTCATATTGCTGCATCAGCATCAGCATCAGCATCAGCATCAGCATCAGTACCAGCATGAGCATGAGCTCGCACCCGAATTGCTGCAGCAACACCAGCCTGCGCGCGAATCCGGATTACTGCATCAGCATCAACCTGAGCGCGCATCTGAATTACTGCATCAGCATCAACCTGAGCGCGCACCCGAATTACAGCACCCACACCAGCCTGCGCGTACACCTGCCTTACTGGACTTACCCGAGTGGCACTGTCAGGCTCCACAGCAGCAGGCGCGGATCCTGCAACAGCTGCTTAAGATGCCCTCCGGCGTGGCGGTGATCACGGCTGCACGTGGACGTGGCAAATCGGCGCTGGCCGGGATGCTGGCCAAGCATAATCAGCAGTGCCTGGTGACGGCACCGGCCAAAGTTTCCACTGAGGTGCTGGCAGCGTTTGCCGGTGAACATTTTCGTTTTATGGCGCCGGATGCCATTCTCGCGATGGACGCTGAGCCGTCAGTGCAGTGGCTGATCGTTGATGAAGCGGCCGCCATTCCAGCACCGTTGTTGCAGCAGTTTGTGCAGCGTTTCCCTCGTGTGCTGATGATCACCACCGTGCAGGGTTACGAGGGCACCGGGCGCGGTTTTATGCTGCGTTTCTGCGCTACCTTGCCACAGGTACAATATTTCCAGCTCGATGAACCCTTGCGCTGGTCAGTGCACGATCCGCTGGAGCAGTGGCTAAGCCATGCGCTGCTGTTTGAGGATGCGATAGAAAGCGGACCTAACGGCGAGCTAACGATTTTCCCCGCTACGCCAGAGCAAGGAGCACTGGAAGCGGGCTACCGTCTGCTGGCGAGCGCCCACTATCGCACTTCTCCCATTGACCTGCGGCGCATGCTGGATGCCCCCGGCATGCGCTTCTGGCTGGCAGGCACGCCAGAAAACATTGTCGGCGCACTGTGGCTGGTGGAAGAGGGGGAGTTAGACAAGCCGCTGGCTGATGCCGTCTGGGCGGGGTTGCGCCGTCCGCGCGGCAATCTGGTCGCACAGTCACTGGCAGCCCATGCGGGATTTGCCGAAGCCGCCACCTTGCGCTCGCAGCGTATCAGTCGCATTGCCGTGTTAGCCGCACAACGACAGCGCGGTATTGGCAGCGCGTTGGTGGCCATGGCACAGCAGCAGGCGGAAGGATGCGATTTCCTCTCGGTGAGTTTTGGCTATACCGAATCGCTCTGGCAGTTCTGGCAGCGTTGTGGCTTTACTCTGGTACGCATCGGCTCACAGCGTGAAGCCAGCAGTGGCTGCTATGCGGCGATGGCGATACGTCCCTTAACGCCTGCCGGAGAACAACTGCAGCAGCAAGCGGCACAGCGATTTGCGCGTGACGCGGTGTGGTTGCGTGACATTATTGATGTTCCCTTCAAGACGACCGATCACTCTCAGACACTGAGCGAGGATGACTGGCCGCTGCTGGCAGGATTTGCCTGGGCGCAACGGCCTTATGAGGCGAGCTATGCCGCGTTGCAGCGCCTGGTGCGAGCCTCCTCGCAACCGCTGCTTGAAGCCATACTTGTGCAAAAACAAGCGTTGAGTGCTGTAGCGCAGCAAGCGGGACTCAGTGGTCGCAAAGCTCTGGTGCAACGCTTACGCCAGGAGACGGCTGAAGCATTGATTCAGTGTGATGCCAGCCGGGCGGAACAGTGGCAGCAGCAGTTGGCATCGTTGCAATAAATCCATTATCTCGTTCAAATTTTCCCAATATCACTCTCGCCTCAGCGGCGTATAGTGATTTGAGGAGGATCTTATGGCACTACGATATGTAATTGTTCAGCAACCGACACACGCTGCGCAGCTGTTTTTGCTGTATCACGGCGTGAATGACAATCCTGATTCGATGGCGCAAGTCGGCAACTGGTTCGCCAAAGCGTTTCCGGAGGCATTCGTTGTCTCAGTGGGTTCGCCCTATCCGGCTAGTGAGCCGCAGGGTCGCCAATGGTTTGCGGATATTCCCGCGCATGACCGCTCGGAACAGCAGGGCGTGAATGCCGTGATGCCGATGTTTGTGGAATCGGTGCGTCACTGGCAGCAGGCATCGGGTGTCCGGCCGGAAGCTACCGCGCTGGTCGGCTTTTCGCAGGGCGGCACCATGGTACTGGAAGGCGTCAAAGCCCATGCCGATCTGGCAGGACGCGCGATTGTGTTTAGCGGTCGTTACAGCACGCTGCCGGAGCGCGTCAGCTCTCGTAATACCATTCATCTGATCCACGGTGATTATGATGATCAGATCCCGCTGGAGCATGCCGAAGCCGCAATGCAACGGTTAACCGCACTGGGTGGGGATGTGACGCTGGATGTGGTGGACGATTTGCCGCATGCCATTGATGATCGCAGCATGCAACTGGCGTTGAATCATCTGCGTTATACCATTCCGCGTCGCTACTTCGACGAGGCGCTCAGCGGGGCTAAACCGGGCGATGATGATGTCATCATGATGATGTGATGGTTGAACAGCGAGGGTTGCTCTTAACGTAACGGCGAGATTAATCGCGCAATTCTATAGCGACTTCGCTATCAGATGCGCGGCGCATCACGCCGCTACGTTACAGGGAGGAGATCAACCGCAATTATTTTTTCTTCGGCCAGTCGTCGTCATCATCCCATTTATCGTTAAAGTCGCGATGCGGTGGTAAATCCGGTTTATTATCCATAAACTTTTTATGATCGATACGTTTTAAGTCTTTATAAACGTTAATTAAAATACCAACCATCAGCAGGATCACTAAGATCCACCAGTACTCTTTAAAGAATTCCATCCCATTGCTCCTTTAGCGTGCTTACTTAAGCGATCAGCTGTTCCATGATGCGCTGGTACATACGACTCAGCATCTGCAAATCTGACGCTTTCACGCACTCATTGATTTTATGAATGGTGGCATTCACCGGGCCCAGTTCCACAACCTGCGCACCCATCCGCGCGATAAAGCGTCCGTCAGAGGTGCCGCCTGTGGTCAGTAACTGTGGCTTAATCTCATTATAGTGCGCGACAGCATTTACCACGGCATCAACCAGTTTGCCGCGTGAGGTCAGGAACGGCTGGCCGGAAACATTCCACTCCAGCGTGTAACGCAGCTGATGGCGATCCAGCAGGGCGGCCACGCGCTCTTTGATCATCTGATCGGTGAGTTCGGTGCTAAAGCGGAAGTTGAACTGCACGAAAAATTCACCGGGGATCACGTTATTACTGCCGGTGCCGGCCTGCACGTTGGCAATCTGCATGCTGGTGGGCGGGAAGAATTCGTTGCCCTGATCCCATTCGGTGGCCACCAGCTCATTCAGGGCTGGCATCGCGCGATGCACCGGGTTATCGGCCAGATGCGGATAGGCCACGTGGCCCTGCACACCGTGGAGGGTGAGATTGGCGGTCATCGAACCGCGACGACCGTTTTTCACCACGTCGCCAACGATTTCGGTACTGGAAGGCTCGCCCACCAGGCAGTAATCCATGCGCTCGTTGCGCGCCATCAAACGCTCAACCACTTTCACCGTGCCGTTAACCGCGCTGGCTTCTTCATCGGACGTGATCAGAAACGCCAGACGCCCTTTGTGCTGAGGATTAGCCGCGACAAAACGTTCTGCAGCCACCACCATCGCCGCCAGCGATCCTTTCATGTCCGCGGCACCACGACCAAACAGCATGCCATCACGAATCGAAGGCTCAAACGGCGGGCTGATCCAGCGATTGGCATCACCCGGCGGCACCACATCGGTGTGACCGGCAAACGCCAGAGTTTCGCCCTGACCACGTGTGGCCCAGAAGTTCAGGGTATCGCCGATGTGCATCTGTTCGACCGTAAAGCCAATCGCTTCCAGACGTGCCACTAACAGCGCCTGACAACCGGCATCATCCGGACTCAGTGACGGACGACGAATTAGCTGCTGAGCCAGCTCAATGACCGGACAGAACATGTTATGACTTCTCCTGGATAAACGCGTGATAAAGGGAATCTTTAAAACCGACAAGCAAGTCGCCATTTGGCGCAGACAATACCGGACGTTTGATAATGGCAGGCTGGGCGAGCATCACGGCTTTCGCGCTGGCCGCATCGGTGACGGCTGCACGCTCCGCTTCTGGCAGATTACGCCAGGTGGTACCGCGCGTATTGAGCAGCACTTCATAGCCAAGCTGATCGATAAACGATTGCAGTAGCGCGTCATCGATGCCATCCACGCGATAATCGTGAAAACGATAGTCGGTGCCGGATTCTGCTAAATAGTTGCGTGCTTTTTTTATGGTGTCGCAATTTTTAATTCCGTACATCACCCACTGCGCTGTCATCGCCTGTTCCCATCCTGTGAAAAATAAAGCGCGAGTTTACCATAGCGCTCTGCTGGCTGTGACCTCTGCGGCGTTAGGCGCTGCGTTTTATTTGTTTTTTAATGATAATTTCAGCGTTATCAATTCTATTAATTAGGTCCAGTAAACGTTTTCATTAACGTCCTGAATAGTTCCTGGTGGCATCATCAGCCTCCTAAGAATTATCCTAATTGGAAAAATGTGCTACCCGATAACGCAGGTGATTTTTCCCTGTGGTGTTAACGGCTTGCTGAAATGTGCGTCAGTACGCATTTTCGACAAATTGAAGGTTTTTTGCGCTTTTGCCGATAGTGTTGAGTGGTGGAAACGTATTCACCTGTAGAAAAAATCGGCGTAGAATCACCACTACAATAAGAGAGGGTATGATGGTCGACACCGAATTGGGGAACTGGAAAGAATTTATTGAAGCGATGTTACGTAGTAAGTAATCGCGAAGAGAAAAGCAGGGCACTCCCAACTTGCTGTAATTCAATCCAAATAACAACGGGGCTGCGAATATCGCGGCCCCGTTTTATTTTAGGCTTTAATCGTGTGACTTCTCTTTTAACGGGAAGCGACGACGCACCAGCACAAAGAACAGCGGCACGAAGAAAATCGCTAATATCGTCGCGGAGATCATGCCGCCCATGACGCCCGTTCCGACCGCATGCTGGCTGCCGGAACCCGCCCCGCTGCTGATCGCCATCGGCAGCACGCCGAAGATAAAGGCCAGCGACGTCATCAGAATCGGGCGCAGACGCTGACGTGAAGCCTCCAGCGTCGCCTCCATCAGCTCACGTCCTTTGCTGTTGATCTCATTGGCGAATTCCACGATCAGGATGGCGTTCTTCGCCGACAAGCCAATCACGGTGAGCAAGCCAACCTGGAAGTACACGTCGTTCTCGAGTCCGCGCATCCAGGTTGCCACCAGCGCACCCACCACGCCAAGTGGCACCACCAGCATCACGGAGAACGGAATCGACCAGCTCTCATACAGCGCCGCCAGACACAGGAATACCACCAGTAGCGAAATCGCATACAGCGCAGGTGCCTGTGAACCGGAGAGACGTTCCTGATAAGAGGCTCCGGTCCACTGGAAGCCAACGCCTAACGGCAGTTGCCCCACCAGTTTCTCCATCACATCCATCGCGGTGCCGCTACTGACGCCATTGGCGGCCTCGCCGACGATCTCCAGTGAAGAGTAGCCGTTGTAACGTTCCAGACGCGGCGAACCGGTTTCCCAACGGCTGGTGGCGAAGGCGGAGAAGGGCACCATAGTGCCGCTACTGTTGCGAACGTACCATTTGTTGATATCGCCTGGCAGCATGCGGAATTCCGCTGCGGCCTGCACATACACCTTCTTCACGCGGCCGCGATCGAGGAAGTCATTCACATAGGTTGAGCCCCATGCGGTGGTCAGCGTGTCATTAATGGTGTCGAGCGAAACGCCCAGCGCCTGCGCTTTGCGCTGATCGACATCAATTTGCAGCTGCGGGCTGTCATCCAGACCGTTGTGACGCACGCGAGAGAGGGCCGGATTGCTGTCAGCCAACTCCAGCAGCTTGTCACGCATTGCCATCAACTGGGTATGACCAATGCCGCCGTGATCCTGCAATTCCATATCAAAACCGGAGGAGCTGCCCATGCCGGTAATCGCCGGTGGGCTGCTGGCGATCACGCGGCCCTCTTTGATTTTATGGAAGGCTTTGGTGGCGCGATCGATGATGGCGAATGAGGTACGATCGCTGCCTGGACGCTCTTCCCAGTTTTTCAGGCGTACAAACAGGCGCGCCACGTTTTGGCCGTTACCACCCGGACCGGCACCGATGGTTGAGAACACCGACAGCACGTTGTCTTTCTCGGCGGTCATGTAATAGTTTTCAACTTTCGCCACCACGTTGGAGGTCTGCTGCAAGGTCGCGCCCGGCGGCAGCTGCACCTGCGTCAGGAATACGCCCCGGTCTTCCAGCGGCAGGAACGAGGTCGGCAGCTTGATAAACAGAAACGCCATTACGCCGATGATGCCGAGATAGAGCACCAGCCAGCGCCCGCCCTTCATCAAGATACGCGCGACTCCGCGTTCGTAGCGTTCCGCGCTGGCATTAAAGTTGCGGTTAAACCAGCCAAAGAAGCCGCGACGTCCATGATGATGGCCTTGTTCAAGAGGTTTGAGCAGCGTTGAGCACAGGGCTGGCGTCAAAATCATCGCCACCAACACCGACAACACCATCGCCGACACGATGGTGATCGAGAACTGGCGATAGATAGCGCCCACGGTGCCGCCGAAGAAGGCCATCGGTACGAATACCGCCGACAGCACCAGCGCAATACCCACCAGCGCCCCCTGGATCTGTCCCATCGATTTTCGCGTGGCGGCGCGCGGTGAAAGTCCTTCCTCACTCATGATGCGTTCAACGTTCTCCACCACCACGATGGCGTCATCCACCAGCAGGCCGATGGCGAGCACCATGGCGAACATGGTGAGCGTGTTGATACTGAATCCGCAGGCATACAGCACCGCGAAGGTGCCGAGCAGCACCACCGGTACGGCAATGGTCGGAATCAGCGTGGCGCGGAAGTTCTGCAGGAACAGATACATCACCAGGAACACCAGCAAAATCGCTTCCAGCAGCGTTTTCACCACGTCGGTGATCGAGGCTTTCACAAACGGCGTAGTTTCGTAGGCGATTTTGGCTTCCAGCCCGTGCGGGAAGTAGTGTGACAACTCTTCCACACGTGCGCGCACCAGCTTATCGGTGTTCATTTCGTTGGCGCCGGACGCCAGCTTAATACCGAGACCGGACGCCGCCTGACCGTTGTAGCGGCTGAGGAAGTCGTATTTTTCCGCCCCCATCGCCACGTCAGCCACATCGCCCAGCGTCACCACCGAGCCGTCACTGTTGGTTTTCAGCGTAATGGCTTTGAACTGCTCTGGGGTTTGCAACATCGACTGCGCATTGACGGTGGCATTGAGCGCTTGTTTATCCACCGATGGCAAGCCGCCAACCTGGCCGACCGCCACCTGGGTGTTCTGCGATTCAATCGCCGTCACCACGTCATCGGTGGTCAGCGCATAGGCAATCAGCTTGTTAGGATCGAGCCAGATACGCATCGCGTATTGCGAACCATAGGCGTCAACCTGACCCACACCATCGATGCGGCTCAGCGGATCCTGAATGTTACTGGCGACATAATCTGAAATATCCTGTTTGTCCATACTTCCGTCGGTAGAGACAAACGCAATCATCAGGATATTGCTGTCACCGGTTTTATTCACCGTGACGCCCTGAGATTGAACGGCGGCGGGTAATTTACGCAGTGCGGATTGCAGCTGGTTTTGTACCTGCTGGCGGGCTTCATCAGGATTGGTGCCAGCGGTAAAGGTGAGGGTGATTTGCGCCTGACCGGTATTACTACTGTTAGAAGACATATACATCAGGTTATCGATGCCGGTCATGTTCTGTTCGATAACCTGGGTGACGGTATTCTCGAGCGTTTCCGCAGAAGCACCGGGATAGTTGGCAGTAATACGCACGTTAGGCGGTGCGAGATCGGGATACTGCTCAATGGGCAGGGAAATGATCGCTAGTGTGCCGCACAGACAAAGCAAAATAGCCAAAACCCAGGCAAAAATGGGGCGGTCGATAAAAAAATTCGACATGGAACCGACACTCCTCAGCTGCGTATTTTTTACTTTTATTATGTAAAACGTGAAGCGCAGTCGGCTTCACGTCGGCGGAGTGCAAGGTGCTATCCCAAAAACTCCTGATGCTGCCTACTGTACGCGGCGCAAATTAGAGAATCGTGGATAAATTATGGAGAAAGTGTAAATGTCGTGCTGGTTTTCTGTGCGCTGCTACACATTGCGGCTCTCGAGCCAGAGCACTGTGGCGGCGACGCGTGAACGAACGTCCAGTTTACGCAGCAGATTGCGGATGTGCACTTTTACCGTTTCTTCGGAAATATGCAAGGTGGCGGCAATCTCTTTATTAGATAACCCGCGCGCCACTTCCTGCAATACATCCAGTTCACGCTCGGTGAGTTGTTTGAAAGGATTGGCGCTCGGCTGGCGCGTTGCCAGATATTCTGCCACCACTTCACTAAACACATTCTCACCCATTGCACCGCGCATGACCTGCGCCAGCAATAATTCCGGCTCACTGTCTTTCAGCAAATAGCCATCAGCGCCGGCATCGACCATGGCGTAAATATCATTGCGTGCGTCGGAAACGGTCAGCACCAATATGCGCGAAGCGATCCCTTCATGGCGCAGGGCTTTCAGGGTATCTAAACCCGACATGCCTTTCATGTTCAGATCGAGCAATATCACATCGGGCGAGAGGCGACGTGCTTCAGCCAGCGCTTCTGTACCGTTGTTGGCTTCGGCCACCACTTCCAGACGTGGTTCCAGTGCCAGCAGTTGGCGGATGCCACGACGCATCAGCGGATGATCGTCAACGATCATAATAGTCAGGGAAGAGGGGGCCATAAATTCTCCAGTCAAAGTCCATTCAACATAAGTGTATCGCGTTAAGCCAGCCGGTGTGCCGGTCGCGGTGGGAAACGCAGCGTAACGCGCGTGCCACGCGTCTGCGGAGTAATCAGTAAGCTGCCAGAAAGCCGGGCAGCGCGCTCCGCCATTATCGTCAGACCGTAATGGCCTGGAGGTTCTTCCAGGCTACGGATGCCGCAACCGTCATCTTCAATCGTCAGCAAATGGAATGCGTCTTCATCGCGCTGATAAAAAATATGGATTTGCTGCGCCTGTGCGTGACGAATGGCGTTCAGCAGGGCTTCACGTGCAATCTGCAGCACATGTACCTGCTGTTGCGCATCCAGCGTTTGCAGGCCCGATTGATAATCGAAGGTGATCGCGGCCTGCGATTGTTCCTGCAGCGGGGCGATCATGGCCTGCATCGCCTGCACTAAATCCGCCTGTTCAATGGTCAGTCGGAAGGTGGTGAGCAATTCGCGTAGCTGCTGATAGGCCTCGGCCAATGCGCGATCAAATTCGGCAATAATGGATTGCGCCTGAGGCTGGGTATTATCGACATTGCGGCGCAGCAGCGTGAGCTGAATGCGCAGGAAAGAGAGCGACTGCGCCAGCGAATCATGCAGCTCACGCGCGATAGTCGATCGCTCTTCTATTAATAGCATCTGCTGGTACTGTTTTTGCGTCTGCCAAATCCATAGCGAGCGCGCCAGCATGTTGGCCAGGCTTTGCATCAGTTCATCGGCAGGAGGCGCTCGCCGCGTTTGCCAGCACAGTTCGCCGAGTCGTTGGTCCTCTTGCTGCAACGGCAAACTTTGCCATTCGAGATCGTCTTCCGCCACGCCCGCCTGAAAATTAATGCCGTCGCTGGTGATGCTCAATACGGTCAACGCTTCACGACGTTGCACCAGCCGCAGCAATCCCTGGAACAACTCTGGGTTCAGTGGGCTGCTGGTGAGGATCTGTGAGCTTTCATAGAGTAATTTCAGCGTGCGATTGGCTTGGGTGAGATCTTCCGTTTTATTGCGTACCGCCAGCTCAAGCAGGCGATAGTGCGAGTGCAGCCGTTCGGCCATGGTGGTAAAGGCTTGAGCTAACACGCCGAGTTCTGTGGGTTGGGAAATCGATAACGGCGGAAAGCTGAAATTCGCCTGCTCAACGTATTGGCTGGCCGTGACCAGTGAATCCAGCGGTCGCACCACGTTGCGACGAATAAAGCGGATGGTCCAAAGCGCCAGTGCCACAATCGCCAAAAAGCCGAACAGGCTGCTGGCCGCCACCAGATGCATTTTCAGTTCGGCGTAATGTTGCAGTGCCAGCACAAAACGGTCGATTTCACTGACGTACCCGGCAACGCGTTGCTGATAGATCTGCGCGCGCTCGGGCTGTAGCGTTTGTTGCAATTGCGGCCAGCTATCGCGCAGATAGCGATAGCGGCTGGCGACTTCCTTCGGCACCCACGGGCGCTCCAGATGCTGCAGAGCCGGTGAGCTGAGGGTTTGCTGATAGATTTGGATATGCTGCGCCAGCTGCTGCGGATCGCGCGTGCTATCCCAGGCGAGGCGGTATATTTGCATGCGCAGCGAACCGGCGACATTCACCGCTTCGGCATCACGTAAACTGCTAGAGAGCGTTAACAGCGCCAAGCCGGTGGTGAGCAGCGACAACAACACAATCGCGCTCAGGGCACGGGCCATGGTGCGGGTAACAGGACGTTTCACTATCACCATAAAACCCTTATAAGAGCGTGGGATTATAAGGCAGCGTCAGGCAGACAGCGAGCCGGAATCGTCACATCAGGTTACTTTTAGCAGAGAAATCCACTTCTCTTTACCTTTCCCTGGATTGCATGTCGTTAGCTGGCGAATTATTGAACGGCTTTACGGCCAGCTGTGCCTGCTTTTCATTACTTCGCTGATAATTTGTAGCGTAATCACTTTTATGAACGGACGACAACAGGAGCAAATGATGAAGACACCCATTGCCATTCTGACTGCTGCACTGCTTGCCACCGCAAGTTTCACGGCCTTCGCCGCGCAACCCTTAAGTGCTGAGCAGGCGGAAAACCTGCAAAGCAGCGGTACCGTTTCCATCAGCGGCGTTCGCGGTTCCATCGATGATGCAACCCGCCAGCTGTCGCAGAAAGCGGAAGATATGGGCGCCAGCCATTACCGCGTAATTGGCGTGCAAAACCCAGGCGATTCCAGCCTGTGGAGCGGCACCGCAGAGATTTACCGTTAATCCCCTCCCGTAGTTTTTCCCTGTAGCCACCCCTTTACCGGCCATTCACTGGCCGGTTTTTTTGTGCACCGCGACCGATTCTTACAAATCAACTCGTGCAACCAAACGGTATTTTTTGCTTCGTTCATGCAGAACGGGTAGGATTCATCGCCGTAAATTCCCGGCTCACCGCGCGACATCGTTCCGCCGTATCGGTAGCGGGTTTTACCCCATTTCGCACCGCCGCACGCAAACGATTGGTCAGGCGATGATTGATGGTCAGGACAAACAGGAAAGCTATGAATTCAACTAAAAAAACCGCAGCCGAACAACGCGCTGCGAAAAGACGCTGGCTCAATTCCCACGACAGCGGTTACCACAAAGCAATGGGTAACCGTCAGGTACAAATGATCGCCATTGGCGGTGCCATCGGTACCGGCCTGTTCCTTGGTGCAGGCGCGCGCTTGCAGATGGCTGGTCCTGCTCTGGCACTGGTTTATCTGGTGTGCGGTATCTTCTCCTTCTTTATCCTTCGTGCGTTGGGCGAACTGGTATTACACCGCCCATCAAGCGGCAGCTTTGTTTCTTATGCACGCGAATTCCTCGGGGAAAAAGCGTCATACGTGGCAGGCTGGATGTACTTCGTTAACTGGGCGATGACCGGTATCGTGGATATCACCGCAGTTGCGTTGTATATGCACTACTGGGGCGCGTTTGGTGATGTGCCGCAGTGGGTGTTTGCTCTCGGCGCTCTGGCGATTGTCGGTACCATGAACATGATCGGCGTGAAGTGGTTCGCCGAAATGGAGTTCTGGTTCGCATTGGTGAAAGTGCTGGCGATCGTGGTGTTCCTGATCGTCGGTGTGGTGTTCCTCGGCAGCGGTAAACCGCTAGACGGCAATACCACCGGCTTCCATCTGATCACGGACAACGGCGGTTTCTTCCCGCACGGCTTGCTGCCGGCGCTGGTGTTGGTGCAAGGCGTGGTGTTTGCCTTCGCCTCGATTGAGTTGGTGGGCACCGCGGCCGGGGAGTGTAAAGACCCGAAAACCATGCTGCCTAAAGCCATCAACAGCGTGATCTGGCGTATTGGTCTCTTCTACGTCGGTTCGGTGGTGCTGCTGGTACTGCTGCTGCCATGGAACGCCTATCAGGCAGGGCAGAGTCCGTTTGTCACCTTCTTCTCCAAACTGGGCGTGCCTTACATTGGTAGCGTGATGAACATCGTGGTGCTGAGCGCAGCGTTGTCGAGCCTCAACTCGGGCTTGTACTCCACCGGTCGTATTCTGCGCTCCATGTCGATGGGCGGTTCTGCGCCTCAGTTCATGTCGAAGATGAGCAAACAGCAGGTGCCGTTCGCCGGTATCCTCGTTACCATCGCGGTGTACGTGGTCGGTGTGGTGCTCAACTACTATGTGCCATCGCAGGTGTTTGAGATCGTACTGAACGTAGCTTCACTGGGCATCATCTCTTCCTGGGGCTTTATCGTGGTGTGCCAGATGCGTCTGCGCAAAGCGATTAAAGAAGGTAAAGCGGAAGACGTCAGTTTCAAGCTGCCGTGGGCACCGTTCACTTCATGGTTGACGCTGCTGTTCCTGGTGAGCGTGCTGGTGTTGATGGCGTTTGATTATCCAAACGGTACCTACACTATTGCATCCATCCCACTGATTGCCGTGGTACTGGTGCTGGGCTGGTTCGGTGTGCGCAAACGCGTGCATGCGGAAGCCATGAAAGAGCACGACCATCATCATGACGAACAGGATGATGGGGCAGCTAAGCTGGCGGAAGATAGCTCGCGTTAATCGCAGCCATTCTCATCAACGGGGGCCTTTTGGCCCCCGTTTTCATTTCAATTGTCCTTCCCTTGATCCCACATCGGGATATACACCTTTCGGGTGATATAGCCCTGCAAAAGCTCAGGGTATTTTACGCCTCATCTCAAGCTGGCTAAACGAGGTGAGCGCATGACGCACTCCATTCTCCCTGAAAGCAGTTGGCACGTATGCGGTCTGGTCATCCAGGCGCGATCTCACGCCATCCCGGCGGTAAAGCAGGCATTGCTGTTGCTTTCTGATTGCGAAATCGCCGCCGAAGACAGTGCACGCGGCACGCTGGCCGTGACCCTGGGTGCTGCTGATAGTCGCGCCTTGCTGAATAACATCGAAGCCACCCGCAATATCCCGCATGTATTGGCCGTTTCTCTGGTGTATCACCAGCAAGACGAAACGGAATATCGTCACAAGGAAGCATCATGAAAGTCAGTCGTCGAGAATTTATGAAGGCCAATGCGGCCGCAGCGGCGGCAGTGGCCGCCGGACTCACTATTCCCAGCGTCACCAAAGCCGTGACCGCACTGGGCGCCCCGATCCGCTGGGAAAAGGCGCCGTGTCGTTTTTGTGGCACCGGTTGTGGCGTGCTGGTGGGCACGCAAGAGGGACGCGTGGTGGCCTCACAGGGCGATCCGCAGGCGGAAGTAAACCGTGGGTTGAACTGCATCAAAGGTTATTTCCTGCCCAAGATCATGTACGGAAAAGACCGCCTGACGCAGCCGTTGCTGCGCATGACCGATGGCCACTACGACAAGGAAGGCGAGTTTACCCCGGTGAGTTGGGATCAGGCCTTCGACATCATGGAACAGAAGTTCAAAGCGGCGCTAAAAGCCAACGGGCCTGAATCCATCGGCATGTTCGGTTCCGGTCAATGGACGGTATGGGAAGGGTATGCCGCCTCTAAATTGATGAAAGCCGGTTTCCGCACCAATAATCTCGATCCTAATGCGCGTCACTGCATGGCCTCGGCGGTGGTGGGCTTTATGCGTACCTTCGGCATGGATGAACCGATGGGCTGCTACGATGACATCGAAGTGGCCGATGCCTTTGTGCTGTGGGGCTCGAACATGGCCGAGATGCATCCGATTCTCTGGTCACGCCTGACGGCCCGTCGCCTGAGCGATGACAATGTTAAAGTCGCCGTGCTCTCTACCTACCGTCATCGCAGTTTTGAACTGGCTGATAACGGCATGGTGTTTACGCCGCAAAGCGATTTGGCGATTCTTAACTTCATCGCCAACTACATCATTCAGAACAACAAAGTCGATAAAACCTTTCTGCAGAATCACGTGACGCTACGTAAAGGCGTCACGGATATCGGCTATGGATTGCGCCCAAGCGATCCGCGTCAGGCCTCAGCGAAAAACCCGGATAGCGGCGAATCGACACCGATCAGCTTCGACGAGTACGCCAAATTCGTTGCCGAATACACGGTAGAGAAAGCCAGTGAGATGAGCGGTGTAGAACAGGATCAGCTGATTGCGCTGGCCGAACTCTATGCCGACCCAAACATCAACGTGGTCTCCTACTGGACCATGGGCTTTAATCAACATACGCGCGGCGTGTGGGCCAATAACCTGTGCTACAACATCCATCTGCTGACCGGAAAAATCTCGCGCCCCGGCACCGGTCCCTTCTCGCTCACCGGGCAACCCTCCGCGTGCGGAACCGCACGTGAAGTCGGCACCTTCTCGCATCGCCTGCCCGCAGACATGGTGGTGAATAACGATAAGCACCGTGCGACGGCTGAGAAACTGTGGAAGCTGCCGCAGGGCACCATTCCCGCCAAAATCGGCCTGCATGCGGTCGCTCAGGATCGCGCGCTGAAAGACGGCAAACTGAATGCGTACTGGGTGATGTGTAACAACAACATGCAGGCGGGCCCGAACCTGACGCAGGAGCGCATGCCAGGCTGGCGTGATGCAAGCAACTTTATCGTGGTGTCCGATCCTTATCCCACCGTCAGTGCTTTGTGTGCGGACTTGATCCTGCCGACGGCGATGTGGGTGGAGAAAGAGGGTGCTTACGGCAACGCCGAGCGTCGTACTCAGTTCTGGCACCAACAGGTGAAAGCACCGGGTGAAGCCAAATCGGATCTGTGGCAGATGGTTAATTTCGCTAAGCGTTTCCGCGTGGCGGAAGTCTGGCCGGAAGCGTTGATTGCCCAACAGCCAGAGCTGCGGTATAAAACCTTGTATGACGTGCTGTACGCCAACGGCCAGGTTAATCAATTCCCGTTGAGCGAAGTGGCCGACGATCGACTGAACGACGAGGCGCGCGATTTTGGCTTCTACATCCAAAAAGGCCTGTTTGAAGAGTATGCCAGCTTTGGTCGCGGACACGGTCACGATCTGGCGCCATTCGATGCCTATCATGAAGCGCGCGGATTGCGCTGGCCGGTGGTGAATGGCAAAGAGACGCGCTGGCGCTACCGCGAAGGCTTTGACAGCTACGTCAAAGCGGGCGAGGGCGTGCGTTTCTATGGCAAACCAGATGGCAAAGCCACCATTTTTGCCCTGCCGTATGAGCCGCCCGCTGAAGCACCGGACACCGAGTACGATATGTGGTTCTGTACCGGCCGCGTGCTGGAACACTGGCACACCGGCACCATGACGCGTCGTGTGCCGGAGCTGCATCGTGCCGTGCCGCAGGCGCTGCTGTATATCCATCCGCTGGACGCCAAAGATCGCGGTTTCCGCCGTGGTGAGAAGGTCCGCGTGGTATCACGCCGTGGCGAAACCGTCGCCACGGTCGAAACGCGCGGACGTAATCAACCGCCAAAAGGGCTGGTGTTTATGCCGTTCTTTGATGCTGGCGTGCTGGCCAACAACGTCACGCTGGATGCCACCGATCCGCTATCGAAGCAGACCGATTACAAAAAATGCGCCGTTAAGCTGGTCAAAATCTAAGGCAGGATGCAATGAAACCGTTATTCACTCTTATCACTGCTGCCGCCCTGATGCTGGGCGGCGTGGTTTACGCGGGCCATGGCGTGGATCTCACATCATCCCCGGAAGTCACTGCCACGCAGCAGGGCACCATCCATCAGCCGAAAGAGCAGAGCCGCAAACCGCTGAACTACGTGAATCAGCCGCCGGTGATCCCGCACAGCGTTGATGGCTACCAGGTGACGAAAAACGTCAACCGCTGCCTGCAGTGCCACGGCACGCAAAGTTACCTGACCACCGGCGCACCGCGCGTGAGTCCAACACACTTCACCGATCGCGATGGTCTGGTGAGCAGCACGGTATCGCCGCGTCGCTACTTCTGTTTGCAGTGCCACGTCCCGCAGACCGATGCCAAACCGGTGGTGGAGAACACCTTTAAACCGGCTAACGGCTTTGGGCAGTGAGGTTATCAATGAAACAGAGATTATTACGCATCTGGCGCTGGTGGCGACGCCCCAGCCGCTTAGCACTCGGCACGCTGCTGATTTTGGGTTTTGCCGGTGGGATTATTTTCTGGGGCGGTTTTAATACCGCAATGGAGATGACCAACCGCGAGCAGTTCTGCATTGGCTGCCATGAGATGCGCAACAATGTGTATCAGGAGTACATGCAGACGGTGCACTACAACAACCGCAGCGGCGTGCGTGCAACCTGCCCGGATTGCCATGTGCCGCACG